>JAFQAM010000079.1 GCA_017416885.1 Clostridia bacterium
ATTTGAAACTGCTCGCATCTCAGAGCGAATAAATCCGTAGAGAATTTTTTCGAGCTTTGGCGCAGACAGTTAAAAAACTTTCAAGACAAAGGTCGGACAAAGGCTCACGGATTTATCGTTCTGAGACAAATGTGTTCGATTACCGTAAGGCTCTAAGCGCATCAATTTGCTCCTTAGAGAAGCTGCCGTCACGGTACACGCCTATATCAAATGTAATCACGCCGCCTGCATTATGAAGGGCGCAAACATAGTCGGCTATGTACTGTGGCTCATAAGCAAGTCCAAAGGAGCCCCAGCTTGCGCCTATTCCACAGTCCTGTGTACCTAAGGGAGACAAAATATGCGCTTGCGCTTTTCCGTTTACAAAGCGCTCCTTTGGTAAAAATCCAAGCTCATTGAACTCTCCGCACACAAAATCCTCATCGGGATAGTTCATAGTTAAGTCGTCAAAAAGGCCGCCGTTCAATGCAACGATTGCATCGGGATTGCCCGCCTTACAAGCATCATAAAGCAGCTTAAGAAGCTCATCGGTGTACTTAAACCAGTCACGGTAGCAGCCATCTATCCACCAGCCCTTGATTTTTGAGCCGTATCTTAGAGAGTATTCCTTCAGCACGCTTGCCCAACGGACAACAAAGTCATTTGTAACGCCATTTTCACGGGGCTCAATAAAGCCGAACCTTCTGCCTATATCCTCATTTTTGTAAGGACCGTCACCCGTAAAATATAGGAAAAGGTCAATGCCGTATTTTTCAAGAGCATTTGATATATCCATTACCAAATCCCGCGTCGAGCAAGCTTCACCCGGTTTTGTGCCTGCTATTTTATCAAATGCACTGTTTGGCGCAATCATATACTTTGTGCCTTGCATTACTGTGATAACATAATATTTAGCGCCTATTTCTTTTAACTGCTTTGCAAGCGCTTCGGCATCAAACTCATTTACAAGCTCGTCCCAGGATGTGCATATACCGCGGCTATTCGGTAAATCGGGATTGTTTTGTATCACATAAAGGAAATGATTAAACACTCCCCAACGGTATTCGTAAAATTTGTCGATATATTTCATAATATCTCCTGTTTGTATTGCATACGGTACCAGCTCCCTATTTGAAGCTATGCTTTTATGCTACATCTTCCTCTGTTGATGGCTTTTTTGCTACATCATTGTAGGAAACAAAGAAATATTTTTCGTTTTCATTTGGATTTCCGCCTTGGAGATATGAATACTCTGCGCTTTCACCGTCGCTTGTGATAACATATGCTCCCATAGCAAGCTTTAAGTCCTTATATGTGTCTGTAAAACCTGTAATTTTAAATTCAACGGCTACATAATTATCGCCTGATACCTCTGCGATTACTGCGTTTGTATTTGCTTTTCCGTTTTCGTCAAAAATATCATCTGTACCAAGCTTATCCTTTAATACCGCATATACGCCGTATTCAAGTGTCTTGCCTGTTACATTTTCGTATTCCTTGATAGCTTCGTTATTGATGGTATAGCCGATTGTAAGAGCACCTCTGCCGTCCATAGGTGTTGAGTATCCAAGACAGGTGAATAAAGGGGATACCTTATCGCTCGTTTCAAAGCCACAGCCCTCGTTGGTGCAAGAATATGTTATCACGCCATTGCTTGCGTAACCGTTTGCATATTCAATCGCTGAAGTGTTATTATGATTTGGGTTTGCTTTTTTTACAATTTCTTCACAAACTCCACATTGCTCCACGCACCCATTTACGCTTATCATATTGCTGTGTCCGTATGCTTCGCATGCGGTCACCGTAGTTATTGTTGCGTTTGGCGCTGCAGCTGCTGCTGCGTTTTTTAAGGCTTCGCTTGGTGTTCCTACAAAGCTTACTGTTTCAAGACTTGTACAGCCTGAAAATGTAGAGGCGTCCACCGCGGTCAAGGCAGTTGATAGCACCACTGACTTTAAGGATGTACATCCGCTAAATACATGAGAATTTATATTGGTAAGAGTATTTGGCAGCGCTACTGTTTCAAGAGCGGTACAACCTTTAAATACCTGCCAACCAAAGGTAGTGAAATTTTCGCAAGCAGAAAAATCAATATTGGTTAGTTTTTTGTTGTTTTCAAAGGCATTCCAGCCGATTTCCTTAAGTTTTTCTCCGCAAATAACTTCCTCAAGCGCCGGCAAATTCTGCAAAATACCGCCTAAAACAACTGTTGCGTTTCCTGTTTTAATTGTTTTGAGGTTTGTTGCATTAGCTTTTGTGAAATTTTTTGAATTTAAATGCATCGAAAATCCGTTATTTGTGCCATACTTAACCTCATACTCGCCTGTATTTGTGTTAAGCTGTTTTCTATGACCGTTTGTAAAGTCAGCTACAACCACCTGCGACCAGTCGAGTAATGGGTATGTTTTTTCGGTGTCGAGAGGCGGCTCTGTGTAGGTATTGTCTGTGAAGTTAAGACGGCCTTGCCATTGGTCCCAGTTAGCCGATTCATAAACTGTAATAACCGAACCGTCAAGCAATTCAACCTCAAATTGCTGATAGCCTGAAATTTGTCCGGCATTTGCAGTTATTGCAAATAAGCAAACCGCAACAGCCACCAACGCAAGCATTAAAATTAATTTTTTCTTCATAATAAAAACTCCTATACAAGTATTATTTGACTTTCGTCCGATTTTATGATACACTATTAATATACACAAATAAAAGAGATATTTTAACATAAATAGGGGTATTATTTGACACGGAGGGATTATGAAAAGCTTTGCACACTATTTGAGGGATTATGACTTATTGTCCCTTCACAAGACATCATTTTATGGCAATGACCATTCAGATGAGCTACCACTTTTCGTAAACTGTGCTGGACTAACTTATGCAGGAACACCACACATCAACTCAAACGACAAGGGCAGGCTTGATTATTATCTTATATATGTGTTGGCAGACGAGGTACAGGTGCTTCGTCAAGGTGAGTGGCAAAGGCTAATACCCGGTAGCGTTATTGTTATACCACCCAACACACCATACAAATGCAAGTGTGCAACTGCAAGCGCTAGCTTTTTGTGGGTGCATTTTACAGGAAGCGGTGTAGAGCAAATCCTTGACCGATACAAAATAGAGCTTTTTCCAAGCATTTATAAGACCTCTGCTACTAATAATATTTCCTCAAGATTTCAAAAGCTTTTTGAGGGCTTTGCAAGGAATGATTCATACAGGGTGTATGATTTATCTGCTCTTTTGGACAGACTTCTTATTGAAATAAGCAGAGCTGTTGAAAAAAACAAAGCAGAAAGGATAAGCCTTTCAAGGTCAATAAGATACCTTAACGAAAACTATACTACTCAAATTAAAATCCCCGACCTTGCAAAAATGGAAAATATATGTATGACATCCTACAACAAGGCATTTAAAAAGCAAATGGGAATGTCGCCCACAAAATACATAATTAGGCTACGCACAAATAATGCTAAGGAGCTTTTATGTACGACAAATATGACTATTCAAAAAATCGGCGCTATTTGTGGCTATGATGATGTAAATTTCTTTAGGAAAACCTTTAAAAAGGAGATAGGCATATCTCCCTTGGAGTATCGAGAAAGATTTTCCATTGTTTAGTTTTCAAGTCAAATAAAAAGGATGGTTACAATTATGGATATAAAATATAATTATTTAAGATTTCCGGAGGGAAAATCAAAAGCAATAACTCTTAGCTATGATGATGGAAGCAAGGATGATATTAGATTTTTAGAAATCATTAATAAATATGGCTTAAAGTGTACATTCAATCTTGTTGGAAAGGATGTTGAAAACGAAAGTCATTTAAGCAATACCTTTATTCGTAAGAATATACTTGAAAAGGGGCACGAGGTTGCTAATCATGGTTATTATCACAGGGCACAAAATAAAATACGCTCTATTGAGGGAATACGCGACATTATAGATTGTCGTATTGCACTCGAAAAGGCTTTAGGAATTATCATTCGTGGCATGGCATACCCTGACTGTGCCATCGACCCAATTTCCGAGCCTAATACATACAACAGAATTCGAGGCTATTTAGACGAGCTTGGCATAGCTTATGCCAGAAATTGCACAGGAGACAACGATAAATTCAATTTACCTGATGATTGGTTCAATTGGCTTCCAACCGCACATCACAACAATCCTAAAATTATGGAATATATTGATAAATTCATTAATCTTGATGTTTCTTCGCAATATATCGCAGGCCGAACACCGAAGCTGTTTTATATGTGGGGACATAGCTTTGAATTTGAGGGAAAACAAAATTGGGACCACTTAGAAAAGCTTTGCCAAATGCTTAGTGGGCACAACGATGTGTGGTATGCAACGAATATTGAAATTTACGATTATGTAAAATCATATAATTCCTTGATATATAGCGCAGACGGCACAACTGTATATAACCCTACATTATTTACCGTTTGGTTTGATATAGACAGAAAGCTATATAGCATTAAGCCCGGAGAAACAATTAATATCAGTCAATCTTAATTAGCAGTTGAACTGAGTCTCTTTTGGTTAAGCATTTATAAAGTTTTTTGACAAAGAAAAAAGCCGTATAGATTTTACTCTATACAGCTTTTTTCTTTTCTCATATTAACCGAATAGTTTTGAAAATTCCAATTGGATTTTTCCTTCGTCTAAGTTTGTTTTTGTTATTTCAAAGCCTGATGAGGCGGTTAAAATATCCTCGGTTTTTACATCAGACCTTTCATATTTTGGTGATACATATTTCATTGTGTTACCTCTTCTGTTGAAGGCTTTCCTGCAATATCGTTGTATGAAAC
>JAFQAM010000080.1 GCA_017416885.1 Clostridia bacterium
GAATGGACTTAAACCAATCTGATGAATTTTGCAAAATATATAACGAATATATGGATCTATATGATATTGGACTTGAACCGCCTGAAATAACGAAACAAATGCTCCAAAAATATCAAAAGGAGGCAATACCGCACAATGCACTTTTTGCAATAGCAAAAGCAGGATGGTCTTTAGGCTTCCGCTCGGAGAACGTTTTTTTGAGAGTAAATCAAATAATTGACAACCGAGAAAATATAATATACTATCGATCGCTTGGCTTTTCCGAACAAGACGTAAATGAACGATCCAAGAGTCTTTTAAGGTTTCAATCGTTACTGCAAACACCACCCAAAGCTCCCAGAAAGCGCAAAATATCAGCTTGCAATATGTTAAAGCGATTACCGAAGGGTACTGTGTCATATTATGAGGCTAATGACGGATATTATGGCTTTGTTGTCCTTGATGCTGTATATGAAGGACGCCTTCTCGCAATAACCGAAAAGCTATCGGTTGTTCCGAAAAATATCGAAGATGTCCTAAGTGCCACCGCTCTTACGGCAATTTGGTTGCTTTTACGCAAAGTCCCCAAGGGGAATCACGATATCGGAATAATTAAGGCGCAAGGAGACTACAACGGAAGAGCCGGCGTTTACCTGTGCCAACCCATATCCTTTGGTATAAATTTTTCTTTTTACCTTGATGAGTGTCATCAATGGGGATTATTACATTTTAAAGACAATAAAGTGCAAGACCTGTTGGATGAAAATAATGTTCCTATCGAATTTTATTGTGAAGAAACAGCGAAAGAAGAAACAAGAATGGTCTTAGAGTTAATGGATGATCCTGCCTCCAATTTTGCAACAAATATGATCAGAAAAGCCATACATTTAGAGGGCTTCTTTCATTGACTATTCTTTGCTTTCTGCATATCAAAAGCCACCACGATTTTCGTGGTGGCTAATTTCATTTTACCGCTAATTTTGCAGATGCTCGGTTTAGCTTCTTTTTTTATAGCAAAATGAGTGTGTTAGCATATTATGTAAATGGGGGCTCCCAAGAAAGGATTTAAAATTTATGGCAACATTTACAAATCAAGCGCAGCTGACATACAGAGACACGGTTACCAACTCAAATATCGCGGTTGGTGAGGTTTTAGAGGTGCTTTCTGTTACTAAAACTGCGATTTCAAATATTTACGGTGCTAATGACACTGTAACCTATATTATTAACATTATAAATACAGGCGCAACTGCTATTTCAGGTCTTACCGTTACTGACAATTTAGGCGCGTATGCGTTTGATACAAGCACGCTTGTGCCTCTTGTATATACAGACGGTTCAATCAGATATTTTGTAAACGGCGTATTGCAGGTAGCACCTGCTGTTACCGTTGCCGGAGATTTAGTAATTAACGGAATAACTGTTCCTGCAAACGGTAATGCGGCTCTAATATATGAGGTATCAACAAATGAGTTTGCGCCTCTTGCAGATGGCTCAACTATTACCAATACTGCTACCGTTACAGGAAGCGGAGTTGGCACTATTTCGGACAGTGAGACTATCAGCGTAGCAAGTACACCTGACTTGACTATTACAAAATCAATCAGCCCTGTTCCTGTAAATGATAACGGTACAGTTACCTATACATTTGTTATTCAGAATACAGGCAATACCCCTGTGGTGGCTACTGATAATTCTTTTATAACCGATGTATTCAATCCTATACTCACAAATGTAACCGCTTCATTTAACGGCGCTTTATGGACTGAGGGCGCTGAGTATAATTACAATGAGACAACGGGACTTTTTGAATCTGTTCCCGGAAGCATTACAGTTCCTTCTGCAACATTTACTCAGGATCCTGTAACAGGTGTGGTTAGTGTAACTCCCGGCACAAGCACGGTTGTTGTGACAGGTACTATATAAAAATATGCGGCAAGATTGCTCTTGCCGCGTATTTTATTAATATAGTTATTTCAGATATTTCAAGCCTGTTTACTCGGGATCTATTGTTGCAGCTTCAAGTAGAACAATGCCTGTGTTAAGATTGTAGGAGAGGTTGTATGTGCCTGCTGATTTGACAATTAGCATAGTCATATCCTCATAGGTGTAAAGCTCTCCAAGAGATGTATCCATTGACGGTTCAAGAGTCATTGGAAGATAGTCAAAGGAGGAATTGCAAAGATATATAGCTCCACTCTCTTTTAGTACAAAGCCTTCGTTTTTTATTACTCCATTTTCATCCGCATTTATAGTTACATATCCGCCATCATAGAACATATAGACCTTTGCGCCGGCAGTTGTAATGCCTGATATTTCAAGTGAGATAATTCCTGTATGTACATTATATGTCATATTGA
>JAFQAM010000081.1 GCA_017416885.1 Clostridia bacterium
AAAACACCTGACACGGTACAGGTTGGCATAATTTGCGCAAATATCGTACTATTCTCAGTGCTTATCTATGAAATTGTAGGACCGTTCCTTACAAAGATTTCACTCAGCAAGGCAGGCGAAATTGATCCCGAGGGCAAAACCTCTAACCGTATTAAGCACCACGATAAGGAAAGCAACACCAACAAAATATAACACAAAAGCATACAGACGAAAATCTGTATGCTTTTTTATACTTTGTATACAATGCTACGCATTGATTCCATACAAGATAGCTCTTGATTACATACGGCAAGATGATTCCATACAATGCTACGCATTGATTTCATACACAACTGCGTTGTGATTAAAAGGTAGCTTCAATCAATTTCGCAGAAATTGTATGTAATAGACACATAGTGTCATATGGAATCGCAAAAATCCGCGTATGGAATTAGCCGAAGACTGTATGGAATCACTCTGTAAGTGTATTGAGGTAGAATACCGGTATAGCGCTCCAGCCGTGGCAAAGGCTACCTGCATTATCAAATGCGCTTTCTCCCTCGTCGGTTTCCCAAACGGTATTTGTGCGCTCTGCCATTTTTAAATAGGTAGCTCTGATTTCCTCTAAAACAGTATTCTTGTAGCTATTACTTACAGATAAAAGAGCATCATATTTAAAGCATTTAAAGCTAAGAGAGCAGGAAATTAGCTCTCCGCCTGCAAGCTTGCTTGCAATAGCTTTTGCTTCATCCTGTGTGCATAAATCGGCTAAAATACCAAGAGAATTAGCAAGCTCCGTGTAGCTATTTTCCTCTTTTACAAAAAATAACCCCTTGTCCTCATCAAAAAACTTATTTTTTGTTGCTTCCTTTAATTTTGCAAGCTCCTTTTCGTACTCAAACGCTTTATTTACAATAGAGCAAATTTCCTTATAATTCTTTAAAGCAATTATCAAAAAGCAATTCAGCAAGCAATCGTATTCTTTAGCGACATTCTTAAACAGCGCGCCCTCACTGTAAGGCGACCAATCATAAAAATTCCAATGATTTATTCCTTCAAATGTAGGCATAAGTCCATCTTCAAGATTACTTATAAAGGTTGATAAAATCTCGTCAATTTTGCTTTCAACCTCATAAAATAGCGACACATCCTTCGAGTATTTTATATATTCCTTAACCGAGGTTATATAATGCAACGAAAATGACGGAATAGTTAAATCAGCGCCACAGGGATAGCAAATTGACATAAGCCCGTCGCTTCGCTTGTCCTTGCTCATAAGAAGCAAGCTTGAACGCGCATATTTGAAATTACCGCCCTCAAAGGCATAATATCCGCAAAGCATTTGATTTCTTGAGTCAAATGCGTATAAGCATTGCTCTCGCCAAGGGCAATCAACATAATGCTCCATCATGCATAGCTCCAATGTGTTTACGCAAGAATCGTAGATTTTTCTGTCCGCCTCGCATAAGCTTGGAATAGCAGCACGCACCGTAGGATAATACTGTGGAATCAAACCGCATTTATTTAAAATGATTGGGGAAGTGGCGTTTATTTCCAAATATCTGCATGCAAAACGGAGCATATAATGTGTAAAATTGTTTGTTCCGTCCTTAGAGAAATAGTCAATACTGAAATTTCTGTTGCCTATAATTTTTCTAACTCTGCCATCTGTCAGGCTTTCGCCGTAGGCAATATTTAAATATGCTTTTCCTTGGATTTTAAAAAAGAGAAGCCCCGTTATTTCTTTTCCCAAATCTATGACAAAATGCGTGTTATTTTCATTTGAAATAACCTTGCCGTAAGCCTTATTGCCAAGCTCCAATTTTTTAATTGGACGCTTATAAAAAACGCAATTTTTAGACACAGGTAGTGCTTTTTCAAAATCAGTACCTTTGCCAAAAAGCCACATATCCTCATTTTTTGCATCATATGTGTAGCTAAAACCAAGCTGAGAGGAAATTTCTCTGCCAATACCGCTTATATATGTCTTGCTTTTTCTTGCAAGAATATTTTCGTTACTTGCAAGCAAGACAGTATCCCCTGAGCACACCTCAAAAATAGCGCCTGCTTGATATCTTTTATATCTTTGAGAGTCCTTGCCAAAGTGATGCACCAAAAGTGCAAAATGATTTTCCCCGTTTTGAATATAACCGTTCAAATCAATTTCATCATAGATTTTATAATGCTCAAAATCGCCATATTGATTTGAGGCTACATATTTTCCGTTAATGAATAGCGTATAGTCGCCGTCAACTGATAAACGGCAAATTACAGATGAACAAATAGGCGAGCTATTTGCTATAAAAGCAGCATAAAACTCGCCATATGTGTCTATATTTGTATCGTTTATCCAAATGAATTTTGAATTTTCAAATACACTCATATTAGTTTAAAAAGTCGATGGTTGCGTAAAATTCTGTTGTGTCGCCATTTAATGTATAGTCAAGTAAATAGCAAATCTTGTTGTAATTGCCATTTTCGTCAGGTAACTGATCAACATACGGTTGCTCAACCACATTAAGCGTTACATCACTTGTGGTAGATAGTCTTACATCATCCATAGTAGCGGTAGTGCCGTCAATTACAGGCTTGATTGTAGTTACAAATCTTTCTGTAATTACTGTCTTATCGCTGAATGTAAATTTATCGTACATCTCGATCTTATCGTCCATAGGCTTAAAGCTTCTTTCAGCTTTTTGCAGCTTTGGATGAACAATTTTGCTGTATCCAAGAGTAAAGTCCATATAAACCCAGCCTGTTTCCTCATTGTAAACGGCGCGAGCCTTGTTTTGGTCATCACCGCCCTGACCTTTTCCGTCAAAGTATGGAAGACTGTGTGAGAACGAGGATGGTTGGAAATATTCATTTCTTCTATTGCTTTGGTAACCAGGCCAATTACCCGGGCCTATATAACCGAAATCACAGAATATTTGTCTATTATCCCTTGCAAGAATAAACGAGCCTACATCCTGATGGTTGTGGCTTTCCCATTGGTTTCCGCCCTTGAACGCAAGACCGTAATTGTCGGTTCTCTTTGTAAAGTAGTTGGAAACATCAGCGTAATAGGTAGCATTTTCAAGCTTATCTGTTGTGTATTCGGGATTATAGTAAACCGTTGAACGAACAGCGAAAGCCCAATGGCAGTACGCAATAATTGTAGCTTGGTCAAGGGGAAGCTTTTCAATAGCATCACCGTAAACTGTTTTAAGCATATGAGGTAAGCCTACCCAATAGCCTTCTCTTGCATTAACATCACTGAACATAGCGAGCACATTCGGCTGTAAATGCATCTTTTGGATAAATTGTGAAATTGACTTAACCTTTTTATTTGCAAGCCAATCGTATTCTCCTTGTGAAAACTCGCGAAGAAGCATAGCGTAAACCGCAAAGAAGCCAAAGCCAAAGCCCCAATATGCAGTACCCTCTACGCACATTCCGTCATCGTCATAGCTGTCAAGATAGCATTCCATTGATTTTTGTAATCTTGGAAGCTGCTTTTTAAATTCCTCGGGATCCTCATACATAAGCACGCCGCCAACAGCGCCTGTGCAAACCGCAGTCCAGTTGTTGCCGTGATTTTCCCAGAAGAATTTTCTGTTAACATATGGCTCAATTGTATGTCTTCTGATTTCATAGCTGATTCTGTCATTAAGCAGCTTTGGAAATCTGTCCTTGAAAAGGCTCTTGATTTCCGCCATTGAAAATGCAAGTGAAGCTGCAAAAATATCAATAAGACCTGGATCAAAATCCTGTGGAGTTCTATTGTAATAATCGTTGTAATGCCCCAATGGCGCCCATGTATATTCGTTACAAATTTCCCAAACAACCTCAACTAAGCTTTTATAGTATTCCTCATTATCGGGATAAATAAGAGCTAAAAGCGCAACGGTCTGCAATTGACGGAAATGATCGCTGCCTCCACCAACATTAGGAAAATCTAAAACCTCCCAAGCGGTAGCGCATCTTGGCTTAACTGCAAAATACTTTGCGTAAGCCTCGGTCAATTCCTTTCTATGGCGAGCAAACGCATCGTCATTTCTTATTCTTTCCCATACCTTTGGATCTTTTGCAATATCAAACATAATAATCTCCTTTAGCCTGCTAAATTATGCTAAGATAATATTATCACAATATTATAAAAAATTCAATGCTTAAATTGATTTTTTTGTACACTTATGCTATACTATTTTAGGTGACATCGCCACTCGATATATTGCTACGCAATTTGATATGCTTTCAGCTTAATGTATTGCTGCGCAATTCGATATATTTTACTTTATAAAATGAGAAAGAGGAAAATATGGAAAAGAAATTAATTAATTTATATCCTGCCGACCATTGGCAGATATCAACTCCCCTTGGCAACGGTACGCTTGGCGCAAGCGTTTACGGCGCTGTATATGATGAAAGAATTTTAATAAATCACGAAGCTCTTTATAATTGGACCTGTAAAAGCCACTATCCCGATGTGTCCCACGCGTTAAAAGAGGTGCGTGAGCTTATGGACCAAAAAAGATATAAGGAAGCCGATACATATTATACCAATTTAATTAAAGCAACAGACTTTAAATCAAATAAGGGCAAGTTTTTCCCTGCATTTGATTTGCATTTGCTTTTTGAAACCGAGGGCGCGCCCTGTGATTACAAAAGAGAGCTTGATATGGAAAATGGCGTTTGTACCGTAACCTATACCGAAAACGGAGCAAAATGCAAGCGCACGGTATTTTCATCCTATACCGACGGATATGTGGTGGTAAATCTTAAAAAGGAAACACATTTTTCTGTAAAAGCCACTCTTGAGCGCCACGATATGAGCGACTATGTTGATAATTGGTACGCAGATGAATTTAAATCCGTAGCGGTAGATAAATACATATATTCAGAGAGCAAAACCGCAGGCGGACTCCATTTTTCAGGCATTGTCAAGGTGTTGGATACCGACGGCGAAATTATGTCGGGAAAAGCTGATAAAGCGTTAAAGCTTGATATGACAGGCAGTGTTGCTTTACAGAATTATATGGAAGTAAAAAATGCCACCGAAATCACCTTTATTTTAGCAGTAAACGAAACAGTAACTCCATTTGAAGATATGTGCAATGAAATTGATAAATGCTCTCTTTCCTATAATGACCTTTATAAAAACCATACAGAAGCATTTTCAAGTGTTTTCAACGCGACAAAATTAACAATTGCAAGGGGCGAAAACCTATCCACCGAGGAGCTTCTTTTAAAGGGATATGGCGGAAATATCGACACAAGGCTTATTCAAAAAATGGCGGACTTCGGCAGATACCTGCTTATATCCGCATCCTCAAACTGTAAATATCCTGCCAATTTGCAAGGACTTTGGAACGGAGCATACTCTCCTGCTTGGGCTTGTACATTCTTTAATAACGAAAATATCCAAATGGCATATTGGCAAGCATACGCAGGCGGACTTTCTCATACAGTATTGCCGCTTTTCGACCTGTACGAAAAATTCCTTGATGACTACCGCTTAAATGCTAAAAATCTTTTTGGCTGTCGCGGACTTTTGTTGCCTCTCTTTATGGATAACTCAAACGGCTTTAAGGAAAACCTTCAGCCCCATGTTATTTATTGGACAGGAAGCTCTGCTTGGATTTGCCAAATCTACTATGATTACTATTTATACACACAGGATGAGGAATTTTTACTAAATCGCGCATATCCGTTTATGAAGGAGTGCGCATTATTCTATGAGGATTTCTTAGTATATGACGAAAATGGCAAGCTGAAATCCTATCCGTCACAATCCCCCGAAAACAGAGCAGACGGTGACTTTGAGGGAGCTAAGGAGCTATCCGTTTGTATCAACGCTACAATGGATTTTGCTCTTGTTAAGGAGCTTCTTACAAACCTTGTTTCAATCGCAAAAAAGCACGGCTTAGACAAAGAAAAGTGCGAGGTGTGGCTGAAAATGCTATCCTGTATCCCAAAATACGAAATCAACGAGGATGGCGCAATAAAGGAATATATGCACCCCGACTTCAGGGATAATTACCACCATAGACACCAATCCCATATCTATCCATTATTCCCGGGACTTGAAATTAATGAGGATAACAACAAGGAATTATTTGAGGCTGCAAGAGTAGCGGTTGAAAAGCGACTTTGTATAGGCTTAAAGAGTCAGACAGGATGGTCACTTTCCCATATGTCAAATATCTATGCAAGACTAAATGACGGAGAAAGAGCCAAGGAGTGTCTTGATTTGTTGCTTCGCTTCTGCACAGGACAAAATCTATATACACACCATAACGATTGGCGCAACATGGGCGTAACATTAAAATTCCTTCACGCAGGACATCCGCCGTTCCAAATTGATGCAAACTTAGGCTTCGTCAGCGCAATTTACGAAATGCTTTTATATTCCGACCTTGATAAAATCAAATTGCTCCCCGCATTACCAAAGGACTTTAAGGAGGGCAAAATTGAAAATATCCACGCTCGCGGCGGATATACAGTATCAATTGAATGGACCGAAAACGAGGTAAAAGCCCAGATTACAGCCACAAATGACGGCAAAATCAATGTGGGCATCAAAGGCTGCACTATGACAAATGATACCTACGAGCAAAGCAAATACGGCTCCGACTACCGCCTCATTAGCTTCAAAAAAGGCGACACAGTGTCACTTGTTTACAAAAAATGATATAAAAAACAAAACCACTTGCAAAAACGCAAGTGGTTAGTTTTCTGTATAGAAGCAATCTTGTTCCCATAACAGTGGATTTTCATAAATATACTTTGCAATTCTATTATAATCGCTTATGTTTCGTATAATATGATCGTGAAATGAACGCTGGAAAATGTTATGTCCAATTTCTTTATTACAAAATCTTTTTAAGGCGGACACAATATGAGATAGCATAGCATTTGTAGGGGATGGCGCCTTCGACATCCCGTTTGATATTATATTGCCTCGGATTATAATAATCATATGAATATGATTAGGCATAATTATATAGCTGTCAATTTCAACACCTTAAATATTTTCAGTGGATAATATGTATTTTTCTACAATTTTGCCATAATGTGATAATACTGTTTTCGGGATGTCGTGGGCGCCATCCCCTACGGATTGGTCGTAGCTTTTCGCTATTTTTGATAAAATTTGCTTTCTGTCCTGTGTGCAAATTGTTATAAAATATGCGCCTTTACTGTTATAATCAAAATTATGCATCCTTGTAGGCTTTCTTTTTGGTAGTTCAGCTTTAAAAATCAATCTCAAGCCCGTCATAAGCCGTAATTATACCGTGCTTATTCATTTCCTTTTCCAAGGTTTTATGGTCGGTATGCAATGTATATGCCATATGACTGATAACATATTTTTTAATAGCGGTATTAATGCTTTTCTTCATTTCAAGTATCATATTAAGACTTGTATGCTCAAATATGCGGTAATCTCCCTCGACAAATCCAACCGTTGCATCAAATACCGCAAGGTCAACGATTTTTTTCCAAATGGCGTCAATTTCCTCATACATAAGCCATCCGCCGTCAAGACCGTAAAACATTCGCTTTTCGCCTTTTTCAATTATAAAATGACAGGTTGGCACGGTGTGATTACCGCGGAATGCTAAAACACGATACTCCCCAAGCTCTATTACATCATTTGG
>JAFQAM010000082.1 GCA_017416885.1 Clostridia bacterium
GAAAATTACAACAACTGTGAGGTTATTGCAGTATCAGGAAATGTAGGACAGGCAGATGAGCTTGAGGGACTTGAGGAAAAGGCTATCAAAACAGGCGCTTCAAAATGCTATATCGAGGACTTAACAGAGGAATTTGTTGACGACTATGTAATTCCAACAGTTAAGGCAGGCGCGCTCTACGAGGAGTATATGCTTGGAACATCCTTCGCTCGTCCTGTAATCGCAAAGAGAATTGCCGAAATCGCAATCGCAGAGGGCGCAGACGCAATATGCCACGGCTGTACAGGTAAGGGCAACGACCAGGTTCGTTTCGAGCTTACAATAAAGGCTTTCGCGCCTGATATGAAAATTATCGCGCCATGGCGTGAATGGACAATCAAATCCCGTGAAGAGGAAATTGAATACGCAGAGGCTCACAATGTACCTCTTAAGATTAACCGTGAAACTAACTACTCAAAGGATAAAAACCTATGGCACTTAAGCCATGAGGGACTTGACCTTGAGGATGCAGGCAACGAGCCGCTTTATGAAAAGGAAGGCTTCCTTGAAATGGGCGTATCCCCTTTACAGGCGCCTGATACGCCAACCTATGTTGAATTAGACTTTGAAAAGGGTATTCCTGTTGCAATCGACGGCGTTAAAATGAGCGCTAAGGATATTATCTTAAAGCTTAACGAGTTAGGTGGCAAAAACGGTATTGGCTTACTTGACATCGTAGAAAACCGTCTTGTAGGTATGAAGTGCCGTGGCGTATATGAAACACCCGGCGGAGCAATCCTCTATTTCGCTCATAACTACCTTGAAACAATTTGCCTTGATAAGATGACAATGCACGAAAAGCAGAAGCTTTCAATCACATTTGCAGAGCTTGTATATAACGGACAGTGGTTCACACCGCTTCGCGAGGCTCTTTCCGCATTCGTTGACAAGACACAGGAAAATGTTACAGGTAAGGTAAGAATTAAGCTTTACAAGGGCAATATGATTAAGGCGGGCGTATGGAGCGATTACTCACTCTACTCAGAGGAAATCGCAACATTTGGCGAGGACAATGTTTATAACCAAGCTGATTCCGCAGGATTTATTAACCTATTCGGCTTACCAATCAAGGTACAAGCGCAGGTTAACGCAAAAAATAAAAAATAATATACCACTTGCGGTGGATGAAAAATCATTCACCGCAAAAAGTGTTTTTAATAAAAGACTTGAAAGGACAAAAATATGGATAAAATGTGGGCAGGAAGATTTGAAAAAGCCCTTGATAAGCAAGCAGACGATTTCAATTCTTCAATTCATTTCGATAAAAAAATGTATAAGCAGGATATTCGCGGCTCTCTTGAGCATGCGCTTATGCTGTCAAGCTGTGGCATAATCTCAAATAGCGAGTACGAAAAAATTGCAGAGGGACTTACCTCAATTTTAGATGACCTGAATAACGGCGCTCTCTCATTTGATGAAAATGCAGAGGATATCCATATGTTTGTTGAAGCGGAGCTTACAAAGCGCATAGGCGATGCGGGCAAAAGATTACATACCGCAAGAAGCCGTAACGACCAGGTTGCATTAGACCTTCGTCTTTATATGCGTGATGAAGCAACAACCATTATCTCAATGCTGAAGGAGCTTATCTCCGCATTAAAGGAGCAAGCTGAAGCTAACCAAAAATCAATAATGCCCGGCTATACACACCTTCAAAGAGCGCAGCCAATCACATTTGCGCATCATTTACTTGCATACTGTATGATGCTTATCCGTGATGTTACAAGATTAGAGGATGCAATTTCCCGCATGAACTATTCACCTCTTGGCTCCTGCGCATTAGCAGGCACAACATATCCAACAAATAGAGATGCGGTAGCAAAAGCCCTTAATTTTGACGGTATCTGCCTTAACTCAATTGACGGTGTATCCGACAGAGATTACTGCGTAGAATTAGAAAGCGCATTTTCACTTATTATGATGCACCTGTCCCGTCTTAGCGAGGAAATTATTTTATGGTCAAGCTGGGAATTTAAATTTATTGAGCTTGACGATTCCTATACAACAGGCTCATCAATAATGCCACAAAAGAAAAATCCCGATATGGCAGAGCTTGTAAGAGGAAAAACAGGCAGAGTATATGGCGATTTAATGGCGACACTTACAATGCTAAAGGGAATTCCGCTTGCATATAACAAGGATATGCAGGAGGATAAGGAAGCAATCTTTGACGCAACAGAAACCGTTCAGAAATGTATTCAGGTATTTATCCCAATGATAAGAACAATGAAAGCGCTTCCCGAAAATATGTATAATGCAGCCAAGCGCGGCTTTATAAACGCAACCGACCTTGCTGACTA
>JAFQAM010000083.1 GCA_017416885.1 Clostridia bacterium
ACATTTCAATATATCGCTTCATATCCTTAATTATTTTGTAGCCGTAGGAGTCCTCGTTTTTGATAGCTGTTAATACGCAAACATCAAGCAATCCTCTTTTTAGTTGAATGTCCATGCAATACTCCTCCTTACGCAATACATCATATCACGAAGTATTGTGTTTGTCAAGAGATATAATAAAAAAATTACAATCTCCAAAAAAATTAGGCGATTGTAATTTGTATAATGCATTATATCAGTTTTCATAAGAGCCATATACGGATTCTTTAAAATCCTTCGGTATTTTTCCCTCTCTATACATTTCATAATATTCATACCAAGAGTCATCTACCTCTCTAAATGAAATATTAACTGTTTTATTCTCACAGTCTATATCATATGTACATGGGATTCCCAATTCATTAGTTATAGCATTAATTCCACAATGATTCAAAATTACTTGTTTAGGTTGAATATAGCAATAGTTTGCCCCTGATAACATAGTGAATTCAACTTTTCTGCCATTGCTATTTGTCAAAGTTTCTAATTCTAAATCAAGATAAAATTCTTTATTTTTACATTTGATTTTAGCATAGTAGTTATTTTCCCAACTCACTTCACAACCTATATATTCCAAGAAATCAACCAAAGAAAAAATTGCATACTTCATTCCAAGTTCTTCGTTCAAAAACACATCTACATTTTCAGTTAATATAGTTTCTCCATCAAATGTTACTTTACAGTTTCTATTTGGAACACCATTTGTGTCCACTATATTGTTTGAATCAACAGGAGCTTGACTCATTTGTGAGGCCGTGTTTTCTTTATCACGGTAATTGCAGCCAACAATATAAAGCATTAAAGCTAATATAGCAAAAAGCACGCATATTTTTTTCATAATATCATCACCTTATAAAATGAGTATTTTTCTAATTTAATTATAATGATAATATATGTATAAATCAACAATATTCACTAAACTCTCAAAGAACTTTCATTGTATGCTCACATTTATAATCAATTTTAAAATATATGTAATTTAATATTGCAGAAGCATATTCTTCAGTAATTAATAGAGTTCAAATAATCTAAAATCGAAGCATAAAATATGTCGCCACACTGTTTATCCTGTGAATTAGAAAAATTTGGATGTGCTTGATAGCCTTTGTTGTTAGAATAAATAAGATAATCGTTATATACTAAATTACCGTTAAAAATGAAAGCTTTTTCAATATCCTTAAGATTATCTTGATATTCATCCTTTATATCTGCCATAAATCTTAAGCGGATAGTATCTAAGTCGGAATAAATTGTCTCATTTGCATTTTCTGCGGTTTCCCATTCTTTTTTACAAAGTGACATTAAATACTCGGCATCCTCGCCGTAGATAAAATAGTGCTCATTTGTTTCTTCTACTGTTACCTCACATCTGAAATTTTCGGTTTTGTCTCTAAAATCTATAACTTCATCTTGATAGCAGGAAGCTAAAAGCACAGTTAAAGCAATTAGAATGAATAACAAAATTGATTTTTTCAAAGCTCTGTCCTCCTTAGTTTTCTACATTAATTATATATTAGATTATAATGCTTGTCAATAAATTACGGTTTAAAATATGTAAACCTTGAGTTTACATAAATGAAAAAACTCACGATTGGGAGTTTTTAATTATAGTTTTTTGCAATTTAAGTATTCAAGCATAAATTTGTCTAATTTTTCTTCTTTTGAAAGAAAAGTCAGTTTTGGCTTTTTTCTAAATTTGTTTATTATTTTTTCAAACAATAATACAGTCGAGAACAAAAGAAGAATGAAAAGTATAGGTATGCCGAAAAATATGCACAAAAGAACAGTGCCAATTTTTTCACTTTTACTTGTTTCCAATTTGGTTTCCTGTCCGTTTTCATCGGGATTATAGACTATTTTGCCTGTAATTGTTGTTTTGCCGTCTGCTTCGGTTACATTTGCTACATACCAATTACCGCCTGAATGTCCTGCTCTTTCGACGCCAAGAAAAAAGTTACCGTTTTCTTTATATTCAATTAAATATTCGTTGTTTCCGTATTTACCAAGCTTATCTTTTATGCTTTCTGTAAGCTGAGCTTTGGGGAAAGGATATTCATAGGTGTGGATAGCTTCTTTTTTCTTCATAGATATCTCCTATTATGCAACATAAGTTGCAACAAGTTGCGTGAAATAAACAAACCCACCGTCTGCTTCGCAGCCACCTCCCTTAACCGTCAAGGGAGGCTCGGTATGAATTGCTGTGCATGAATTGTGCTTCGCACATGAATTGCACCTACGGTGCATTACAAAATTAATTGCTATTCAATGGCGATTAATTTTGTATTGGAAACGCCGTCGGTTTTGTTTAAGCGAATGAGTGTGGTGTCCATATCGTAGGTCATATGGGAAATGTCAATTGACAGTACAACATGAGCGCGGGAGTTTACGGGAAGGTTTTGGGTGATGGTCAGGATATTTGCTCCGTGGGATGACAAAATGCCTAAAACCTCGCCTAAAAGTCCTGCTTTATGGGACAAGGTTAATGATATTACTGCTTTACGGCATTCTGTGTCTGTATTGGTGGCAAAAACATAGTCTTTATATTTATAATATGTACTTCTTGAAATGCCTACCTGCTTTACAGCCTCACTAACATCCTTTACCTTGCCGCTTGTAATTAATGCTCTTGCTTCAATTACCTTTTCAAAGCAGGATGGGAGAATGCTTTTATCTACAAGTAAATATTTACTCTGCATAATACATTACCTCCTCAATGCCGTCCTTGGCTACCTTTAATTCATATGCTTTCCAATTGTTTTCAAGGCTGCTTATTTTTTCGTTAAGCTCCTTTTCAATGGAATATTCGCTCATACATAGACAGGTTGAGCCTGCTCCGCTTATTACAAAAGAGCTTGCGCCTAAACCGTATGCGATTTTCTCTATTTCGCCGATATTTTTGAATAGCTTTTTTCTGTATTGCTCGTGGATTTTGTCCTTGGTTACCACCTTTAATAAATCGAAGTTGCCATTAATAAATGCGTGGGGCATTAGCGCTAAGCGCGACATATTATATACGGCATCCTCTCTTGTTACCTCTTTAGGCAGTACCTTTCTTGCTTCTACTGTTTTAACCTCAAACTCGGGGATTAAAACGGTGAAATGGATTTTATCGGAGATATCGTAAACATAGCTTATAATTTTGCCTTCATCCCAAGCGGTGATACAAAGTGAGCCATATAATGCAGGGATAACATTGTCGGGATGTCCCTCAATTTCAGTGCATACCTGACATAGCTCGTCCCACTTTTCTCTTAAAAATTCTTTTCTTTTAATATAATCGGGACAATTTAATAATATGGCGGAATATGCTCCTGCGCATATAAATGTGGATGATGAGCCTAAGCCTCTTGAGTTAGGCACATTTACTCCTATAATTTTGATTTTTACAGATGGATCAGCGCCTAATCTTTTGCACATTTCCTTATATGCAACATATGCAAGGTTATCCTCATTTGCAAATTTTTCCTCGCAGCCCTCTATAATGAAGCCGCTGTCTATTTTTTCAAATACAAATTCGTTGTATAATTGAAATGCAATTCCCGCGCAGTCAAAGCCTGAGCCTACATTGGCAGAGGTTGCAGGGACTCTTACTCTAATTTTTCTCATTTTTCTCTCTCGGTTTTAAGGGAGCACTCCTTCCACCGCAAGCGGTCCCCCTCCCTCTAAGATGGAGGCAAAAATACTCCCCTACATATTATTTATTTTCGTTTCGGACGATCGATTGTCGCCCATACATTGCCTACGATCGTAGGATGATTATTTTCTCCAAATTGGTGTGTTAACCATTTTGTCAACGAATGAAAGCATTTCATCCTTTTCAACAGTTACATTGTGAACGATTGGCTTATTTTCGATGTTTACAAGGGATGCGGGGATTTTAGCGCCTGTGTATGCGTTAAGCTTATTTACTGCGTCAAATTCGCTACCGTAGTCCTTGCCAAGCGCGTTCATAACGCTTGATGAGAACTTATACGGTGATGCGGTGGAAAGAACAACGCTGACATCAGTATTGTTTGTTTCCTTTGCCCACTTTTCGTAAACGCTCCAAGCAACGGCTGTATGAGTATCCATTAAGTAGCCGTTCTTTTCGTAAACGGATTTAATTACCTTTAATGTTTCCTCGTCATCTGTGAAGCCTGCATCAAATTCGCTTCTGATTTTGTCAAGCTCCTCTTTAGCAAGCTTATATTCGCCCTTTTCCTTTAATTCTGCCATATAGGAAGCGCATTTTTCTGCGCCGCAGGTTAAATATAAAAGTCTTTCAAGGTTTGAGGAAATAAGAATATCCATTGAAGGTGATTTTGTTACATGGAATTCTCTGTTCTTATTATATACACCGTTTTCAAAGAAGTCGGTTAAAACCTTATTTTCGTTTGAAGCGCAAACAAGCTTACCAACAGGAAGTCCCATTTGCTTTGCAAAGTAGCCTGCTAAGATATCGCCGAAGTTACCTGTTGGAACGATAAAGTTTACCTTGTCGCCCATTTTTATTCTGTTTTCAGCTAACAGGTCGCGGTATGCTTTGAAATAGTATGCTACCTGTGGCGCAAGTCTTCCTATATTTATAGAGTTAGCGCTTGAAAGCTTTACTCCCTTAGGAAGCTCTAATGTTGCAAAAATATTTTTTACACCGCTTTGCGCATCGTCGAAGTTACCGTTTACAGAAACTACGCAGGTGTTTTTTCCGTCAACGGAAACCATTTGTCTTTCCTGTACGGCGCTGATGCCCTTTTTAGGATAAAATACGATGATTTTAACGCCGTCAACATTTGAGAAGCCTGAAAGCGCTGCGCTTCCTGTATCGCCGCTTGTAGCGGTTAAAATTACGATTTCATCCTTCATATCGGTTGCTTTCTTTGCGCAAGCGATTAACTGTGGAAGCAATTGTAACGCTACATCCTTAAATGCGCAGGTTGGGCCGTGATATAACTCCATAACATAAGCATCTGCTACCTTAGCAAGAGGAGCAAAGTCCTCATTTTCAAATTTGCCGTCATATGCGCGGGAAACTGCGTCTAAGGCTTCATTAAAATTATTATTGAACATTTTGTCATTGCTAAAGAGCAAGGAAAGAACTGTTGCAGAGATTTCCTTGTTTGTTAAGCCTGAAAGCTTTTCCATTGGAAACTGAGCGTTCTCAAAGCTCTTTGGCATATATAAACCGCCGTCATCTGCTATGCCTTGAAGCACTGCTTGAGAAGGAGTTTTTTGAATTTTTTGATTTCTTGTACTTAAATACCACATTTTTTTAAAATACCTCTTGATTTTTTGTTTTTTATATGATACACTATTTCTCAACAAAAAACAAGTGTTTTTGAAATAAAGACACCAAGAAAGGTAAATTTTTTTATGAAAATAGCAATTCTCGGCTACGGAGTAGTTGGTTCAGGCGCTTTAGAGGTGCTTACAAAATACGGCTACGATGTAAAAAGAGTTCTTGATATTCGTCCGCATCCGGAATTAGGCGATAAGCTTACCTCAAATTATGATGATATTTTAAATGATAAGGAAATTGAGGTTGTTGCTGAGGCTATTGGCGGTCTTGAGCCATCACATACATTTGTGGTTAAGGCGCTTAAGGCGGGCAAGCATGTTGTAAGCTCCAACAAGCATTTGATTTGCGAATATTATGAGGAGCTACACGGTTTAGCTAAGGAGAATGGAGTTACTATTCGCTTTACCTCAGCTGTTGGTGGCGGTATTCCTTGGTTATATAATGTAAAAAGAAGTATTCGTTGCGACGAAATCAATAAGATTATGGGAATAATGAACGGTACTACCAACTTTATTCTTGACGCAATGATTACAGACAAAAGAGATTTTGATGAGGTTTTAAAGGAAGCGCAGGCTCTTGGATATGCTGAGGCTAATCCAAGCGCAGATGTTGACGGTCTTGATACAGGCAGAAAAGCGGCTATTTCCTCTTCGATTGCATTCGATACAGTTGTAAAGGAAAGTGATGTTTCAATATTTACTATGCGCACAATTAAGAAATGTGACATAGAATATATTGTTGAAAAGCTTAATAAAACCGTCAGATATCTTGGCTTTGGTATTAAATCTGAAAAAGGAATTTCTGTATTTGTAGAGCCTACATTATTATCAAGCGATGCATTGGAATCTAATGTAAATAAGAATTTCAATATGATTACTCTCTTCGGAGAGAGCGTTGGCCGTCTTTCATTCTACGGTCAGGGCGCAGGCAAATATCCTACCGGTAATGCTTTGGCGCAGGATATTATTGATATTGCAAACGGCGCTCGTTCAGTTCGCTTTAATGATAAAAAAATCAATGTTGATAACGGTCTTGTAAACAGAAAATACTATATCAGAACAAGCTGTGACGCTTCATTTTCTTGCTTTGAGAGTGAAGAGTTAATTGACGGTAACAGATATATTGTTACAAGTGAAATTTCAGTTGCTTATATGCACGAAATTGCAAAAATAATTTCAGAAAAGGATCCTGCTTCATTCTATGCGGGAATTGAGGAATAAATATGTTAAAGGTTGTAAAGTTTGGTGGCTCATCACTTGCTTCAGGTGAGACATTTAATAAGGTTAAGAAAATTATTGAGGCTGATAATTCAAGAAGAATCGTAGTTGTTTCCGCTCCCGGTAAGAGATTCAGTGGGGACACTAAGGTTACAGATTTACTTTATATTTGCCACGCGCATATTAAGTATAACGCTCCGTTTGACGATGTGCTTTCAAAGATTGAGGACAGATACAGAGAAATTCACGCATCCTGCGGTCTTTCACAGGACATTGAAACAGAGTTTTTAAAGATTCGTTCTACTCTATCAAAGAAAACAAGCGTTGATTATATCGTTTCAAGAGGCGAATATTTAAATGCAAAGCTTATGGCTGAATATCTTGGCTACACATTTGTTGATAGCGCAGAATGGCTTGTATTTAACTATAACGGCAAGGTTGATTTTGATAAGTCTTATGAAAATCTTGCAAAAATTATGGAAACATATCCAAAGGTAGTTCTCCCCGGCTTCTACGGCGCAACTCCTGACGGAAATATAAAGACATTCTCCCGCGGCGGCTCTGATATTACAGGCGCAATTGCAGCAGCGGCTATGAATGTTGATATGTACGAAAACTGGACTGATGTTAGCGGTATTATGACTGCAGATCCAAGAATCGTTGAAAATCCAAGACCTATTGAAAATGTTACATTTGCTGAGCTTCGTGAGCTTTCATATATGGGCGCTGAGGTTCTTCACGAGGAAACCGTTTTCCCTGTAAGGCAAAAGAATATTCCTTTATTTATTAAGAATACTAATGATATGAATGCAAGAGGTACTCTTATTATGGAAGGCTTTGACGAGGATGAGGAAAGTAAGAATGTTCACTTCATCACAGGTATTTCAGGTAAGAAAAACTACTCAATCATTACTATTGCAAAGAACAGAATGAATGAGGAAATCGGCTATGTAAGAAAGGCTCTTGAGGTATTTGAAAACTTCCAGATTCCGATTGAGCATATTCCTTCTTCAATTGACTCCTTCTCTGTTGTGGTTGCTTCCAAGCACACCGAAGGCATTATGCACGAGCTTATCTCTGCATTAAATGACAGATTAAAGCCTGACAGCATTGATATTGCAAATGAAATCAGCTTAATTGCTATCGTTGGCAGAAAGCTTGCTTCCAATGTTGGTATAGCGGGTAAAATCTTTACTGCTCTTGGCGAAAATGATATTAACATCAGAATGATTGAGCAGGGCGCAGATGAAATCAACATTATTATTGGTGTTGACGATATTAATTTCAAGAAAACAATAAGAGTACTTTATAACTTAAGTGAGGTAGATGAATAATGAAAAAGTATAATGTTGGTATTTTAGGCGCAACAGGCGCTGTTGGCCGTGAAATGATGAATATATTAGAGGAAAGAAATTTCCCTATTAACGAGTTAAGATTACTTGCAAGTCCAAGAAGCGTTGGTAAGAAAATCACATTCAAGGGCGAGGAAATCGAGGTTAAGCTTGCTGAGGTTGGCGCATTTGAGGGACTTGATATTGTTCTTGGCGCAGCTTCAAATGCAGTTGCTAAGGAGCTTGCTCCCGACATTGTAAAAGCAGGCGCGGTATTCGTAGATAACTCAAGCGCATTCAGAATGAATGATGATGTTCCACTTGTAGTTCCTGAAATAAACGGCGAGGATGTAAAGAAAAACAAGGGTATTATTTCTAATCCTAACTGCTCTACTATTATTACCTTAGTTGCTGTAAACGCTATCAATCAGCTTTCAAAGATTAAGGGTATGATCGCTTCAACATATCAGGCAACAAGCGGCGCAGGCGCAGGCGGTCCTGTTGAGTTAAGAGATCAGGAAAATGCGCTCATTAACGGCGGTGAAATCAAGAGCGAGGTTTTCGTACATCAGATTGCAGAAAATGTAATTCCGCACATTGGCTCATTCGGTGAAAATGGATTTACAACCGAGGAAATGAAAATGCAAAATGAGGGCAGAAAAATTCTTCATCTTCCTGAATTAAAGGTTACATGTACTTGTGTAAGAGTTCCTGTTGTTCGTTCACACTCAATTTCTGTTACTGTTATTACAGAGGATAAATTAACTGTAAATCAAGTAAGAGAGGCTGTTGCAAATGCAAAGGGCTGCAAGCTATACGACAACGGCGATGCAAAGGAATATCCAATGCCAATTGTAACATCTGACCAAGACCTTGTATATGTTGGCAGAATCAGAGAGGACCTTGTATTTGACAATGCTATCACACTTTGGTGCTGTGGCGACCAGGTAAGAAAGGGCGCTGCTACTAATGCAATTCAAATTGCTGAGGAATTAATTAAATAATTAAAACGCAAAAATCGCAGACTGTGTGTCTGCGATTTTTATTTTAAGTAATAGATAATAAATTTTTAAAGTGGAAAATTTGCTCGTTTGTAGGGGTGTAAAATTCGTTTGATTCCATATTTAATGCGTTATATTTATGAAGTCCCATTTTGTGATACGGTAAAAGTTCAATTTTTGCGATATTAAGTGGTTTTAAAAAATCGGATATTTTTAAAATCTCGGTATCTGTATCGTTAAAGCCGCCAATTAGCGGTATTCTTACTACTATTTTAACATTCGAATTTTTTGAAAGTTTTTGTAGATTTGAAAGAATTTGGGTGTTGGTTACGCCTGTGAAAGTTTTATGTAAATCTTCGGTGATGCATTTTACATCGCACAAGAACGTGTCGGTATATGGAAGAATTTTCTCAAAGTAATCGTAGGGGACATTCCCTGCTGTATCTACTGCGGTATTAATTCCGTTTAGTTTGCATTTTTTCAAGATTTCGCAAAGAAAGTCAATTTGTAGCATACATTCGCCACCAGAAAATGTCACTCCACCGTTTGATGAATCATAATAATGTTTATCTTTGATAATCTCGTTAAAAATTTCATCTACTGCATATTCTTTGCCACAGATTTCTCTTGCATCGTTTGGACAGTAAAAAGTGCATTTCCCACACAGGGTGCATTGTTTTTGATGATTTTCGCAGATGTTTTCGCATTTGCCACAATGGGTGCATTTGTCTGCATAATAGAGCATTTGTGGATTTTTTGATATGCCCTCAGGGTTGTGACACCATTTGCATTTAAGGTTACAACCTTTAAAAAAGACTGTTGTTCTTATTCCGTCACCGTCAACGAAAGAACCACGTTGAATATCGAATATTGTTGTTTTAATGGTATCACTTCCTTTCTTAATTTAACATACCTTATCACATTCAATGAGCATTTTTACTATAATTTCAAGTGCTTCAAAAAAGCCATCTATATTTATATGCTCGTTTGGTTGATGAGCACCGCCATGGCCTTGCGGTAGGTTACAGCCGTTATATTTTGTAGCTGTGCCAACCTCTACGCTGTTAGATAAAAAGCGCAAATATGTACCGCCTGCATTTATGCGGGGCTTAGCATCAAAATCACATGTATGCTCTCTATATGCTCTTATACAAGCATCTATATATTTGTTGTCGAGGTTAGTATGATGGGGAGCGCCGTCCTTTATAACCTCAAATGAAGCATTTTCCTTTTCAAGAACAGATTGAATATGAGAAATCAACATATTTGGTGTAAAGGAATTGCCGTAGCGTATATCAATTGATAATTTTAGCTTACCGTTTTCAATTCTTAAAATACCGTTTGATACGGTTGTATCTCTGTATATTTCATCCTCTGATTTTATATTCAAGGCTTCACCGTCATAGGTAGTTAAAAGCTTTAACGGAAATGCTAACTGTTTTTTATCGTTTTTACTAAAATGCTTTGCATTATTTAGCACCTCTAAGATAATACCGCCTGCGTTTACACTGTTATAAGGAATTGCTCCGTGACTTGATATGCCCTTTGCGAATATTTCGATAACATCGTCTTTTTTAGTAACGGTAATTCCTTCGTTAAATAATAGTTCATTATAAAGCGATAATGAGTATTTAACCTTGGCAGTAGCTTCACCTAAAATGATGTTATAAGCATTACCGCCGTTCAAATCAATTAAATCTTCAAAATTGCTATCATTAAATGTTAATAGGAGCCACAGGAGTCCTTTGTCTCCGTAGTACACAGGAAAGGCTGCATCTAAAACAAGAGAAAAGTCCGGGGGAGTGTGTGATTTTACATAGGATTTAATATCATTCATTGAGGTTTCCTCGTTTGCACCTGTGAAGCACAGAAGCGAGGAATTAAAGGGGATATTTAGCTCCTTTAAAATTTTCATTGCGTAAAGTGATATGATAATGGCACCTTTATCGTCTGTTGCGCCTCTTGCAAAAAGCTCGCCGTCAATTATTTTCGGTTCAAACGGTTTAGCCTTTGTCCATTTGTCATCAACAGGCACAACATCCGCGTGAGCAAAAAGTCCTATTGTTTTCTTGTCTTTTTTATAGTGTGACAAAAGGTAATCCTCGTAAAGCTCGCTACTAAAGCCATTTGTTTCATATAAGGATTTTATTTTATAAAGTATGTTTTTGGCTTCATCTGTGTCGCTGATTGAGGGAATTTTAAGTAAAGTGATGAAATCCTCTAAAATTTGTTTCTTATTCTCTTGAATATAGCTGTGGATTTGCTCATTTATCATTTTTGCTCTGTCCTTTTAATAATATCGTCCTGTATGCTTGGTTTTAATTTAACGAAATAGTCAGAAAAGCCTGTAACTCTTACGCGAAGGTTTTTGTAATTTTCGGGTGATTTTTTCGCTTTTATGAGGTCATCCTTGGAAACATAGGTTAGTTGAAAATGCACGCCGCCTTGCTTAAAGTATTCCTCAAATAAGTCAACGGTTTTGGAAAAATTTTCGTCCTTTTCGATAAGTGCTTTGTCTATTGAGATATTGGTAACGGTTGAGCCACAGGAAATTGCATTTTCGTCAAGGTGGGCAATTGAGTTTAAAAGCGCGGTTAGTCCGTTTTTATCTTTTCCCTCGCTTTGTCCTATGCCGAATTTTAGCATTTCTCCTGAAAATCTGCCGTCAGGTGTGGCTTTTGTGTTATCGCCGAACCATTTATGATGCTCATTGTAGCCAAGCAGGTCGCCTATTAGCCATTGGTAGCCGAATATGTTTTTTCTTCCTTTTAGATATGTATATAAGCTATTATAGATACGATTTGATACTTCATTTGAGGTATTATCGTCATTGCCGAAAAACTTGCCTTTTTTAATTATGAGCATATGTAAATTCTCATAGGATTGCCAATTAGATTTTAGCGCTTTTATAAGCTCACTCATTGAGATAAGCTTGTCATCAAATACAAATTGCTTTACAACGCAAAGAGAGTCGATCACATTTGTAAGACCCGTGGCAGAAACGGAAGCAATTGCGATTTTTGAACCGCCTTGCGTAAGTGGCTTGGCGTTCTCAATGCAACCGCTAAAGAAAATACTTGAGATATAGCTTATGTCTTTTGCGCGCTGTTTATTGTAGTAG
>JAFQAM010000084.1 GCA_017416885.1 Clostridia bacterium
CAAATCCTGAATGGGCTAAGCCCCAACCCCTATTACAAGCAGAAAGAGCACACACGCAAGACGAAAAATCTTGTATGTATGCTCTTTTTCTGTTAGTGAAGTTTTTGCTGTCGCAAAAGCTCACAGTGAAGTTAAGTTTGCCCATCAGTTCGCCATTAGGCGAAACTTCACTCACAAAGTGAACTTCACTATCGAAGATAACTTCACTTGCCCCAAGGGCAAACTTAGTTAGCGTGATTTGTCCGTTAAGGACATCACGCTATTTCCGTGATGTTTTTATGTTATGTGGTATTCTACGGTTTGTGCTTCGTAGGCCTCTGGGGGCTCTAAGCGAGAGAGCATTTTTTTAATGGCGGACTCGGGGACCTCAGATTTGCGTGAGGAGTTTCTGCGAAGCTGCTCGTTCCAATCGGTTTCTAAAAATACTATTTTTACGCTTGCGCCGTAGTCCTCAAAAAGCGGGATAAGCAATGCTCTTATATCGCTTGTTATATTGGTTGCGTTCCAAACAAACGGTTGCTTTTTTCTTAAAAGCTCCTTGGCGCGTTTATTTGCTTCGGCAACCACTAAGCCTTGATTATCGGTTGGTGATATTTTCATTTCCACTCTGATATCGTCAAGGCATACTATTGGCATACCTTTATAATTTGCATTTATAAATGTATCCTTGCCTGTTCCGGGTAAGCCTGAAAGCATAATTACAGTGCCCCATGTGTCGTTAAAAAGCTCTATATCGGGGTAATCTGTCTTTCCCTTATAGAATGCTCTTTCTGTATATTCACTTTTAAAGCTATATGGCTTATCCAAGCAGCTTAGCTCCTCGGCGAGCATTTTGCAAAGCTCTATTTTTTCAAGGTGATCCTTGTTTGAAATAGATATTCTGCCGTTTATATCGGCTCTTTCCAAGAGACATAGCTTTCTTATTGAAAAATCAGTACATAGCTTTCCTACCGATGCTATTTTTAGCATTTTTAAATTTGGTTTATTATTTGAAATTGCAAAGGGTGGGTAGGAATGGTATTTTATAAAAGCGCAAACGCTTTCGCGAAAATCCTGTTTTTCCCTTGCGCCACACAAATTAAGCTCTCGCCAAAGATATTCTCTTGCCATAACAGAGCCTGTTTTTGCGTGGTGGGGAGATGACAAAATTCCGTCAATCAGTCTTGTGCGTTTTATTTTGCCTATATCGTGGAGCAAGGCTGAAAGAAAAAGAACCTGTCTTTCTCTTTCGCTATATTCCCAATATTCGCTATCCTTAATTAACTCCTCGCATACCATTTTGGTATGAGTTAAAACATCCCCCTCGCCGTGATATTCAAGGTGCTGATTTGTTTTAGCCATACCTGAAAAAAGCGGGGAGAGTGTGGTTTTTTCAAGCTCATCCCAAGGTATTTTGTCCTCTTTGCATTTTGGAAAAAGGTTTAAAATTTCCTGCAGCTTTTGTGTCATATATAAAATTCAACTCCGTCCGCTAATTTATTCGGTACGATTGGACGGGATTGCCAATGTGAATTTGAGGCTAAGATTTGCTGAACAAATTCGCGTCTTACAAACTTAAAGCGCTCCTTAACTACTCCGTCCTCCTCTAATTTGATGTAAAGTCCTTCCATTGTGGTTGAATTATCTGTTTCGTTTACTTGTCTTTCCACATCAAGACCGTGCATTTTTGCAATCGCTCTAAGGTTTTCAATGTGATTATCTGTTATGTAGTTTGAATGTCCGATTAATGAAATGATATCGTCCTTGTTTGTATAAAAGCCCTCACCGATAACAGGCACAGATGAAACAATACCCATTTTTTCGGTCATTTCTCTTCTTCGTTTTGTATCAAGGAATTCCTTCTTTTCTCTATCGTAAATATCAAACTCCATAAAATAATGGGGTAATGCGTCATAAAACACTGTATGCTTTGCGTACATCCATTCGCCGTACATTACATATCTGTCGCTTAACACATCAAAAAAGATGTCTTGGTTAGCCTTTGCCCATCTTTTAAGCGGATTGTAATGTCTTTCTCTGTATTCATCAACGCTAAGGCTGAGATAGTGACCTCTGCTTTGTAAAAGCAAATTGCCGTCACCGTCAAATGAAATGGCAGAGTTAGCGCCGTCAATCTTTTCCTCAATGATGATGTGTCTGTTAAAAATGTGGCTGAACGGCACTTGGCTTAAATCCTCATCACCCGGCTGTAATCTTGAGCCCTGGATATGAGGAGTTCTTGGATATTTTATAATACTGTAATCGTAGCTCATAATTTCCTCCTTAAATTCTGACTATTGCTATCAGGTGTCCGTGAACATTGTCAAATGAAATTTTTGTAATATTACATTTTTCAAAATAGGCAGTCAATTTTTCCTTTGTCAAAAGATGAATATGCTCCTCGTTGTCGTCCTCCTTAGACGGCACGGAAACGATAACATATTCTCTTGCTATTCTGACTGCGTTTTCTATTGCTTTTTCAACCTGTGGAATGTGCTCTAACACTTCAAGTAGCGTAACAATGTCTACTGATTTTTCCTTGACTATTATATCACATATGTTACTATATGATGCTGTGAAATTTTCCAAGCCGCCCTTTTCCATATCCTTGAGCATAATGTAGCGCTCCTCTAAAATATCCATTGAGGATACGGAAATATGAGGAAACATATCTAAAAACGGAATAAGGAAAGCGCCTCTGCCGCTTCCTACATCAAGCAGGCTTTCAAAGTATATGGATTTTAAAATACCGATTACCTTGCTTACTCTTGGCAGCAGGCTTCCTGTTTTCTTGAAATAAAATAAATCTATTCCCTTTTCCGTGGCAAGTGAGAAAAGCTGATTTATTTCATTTTCTGTAAGGTCGGTTGGATTTTTGTCTAAAATTGTCTGTATTTCCTTGCTTATTTTATAGCCTTTGCGAATAATATCGCCCTTTATTCTATGTATAGCAAGCTTAACATAGTAAAATTCGTGCATTTTCTCACCTCATTTCGTATATATAAAAATACCGTGCTTGATACAAAAGCACGGTATTATACAAATGATTATCTGTTTAAAATCAGCTTTGTGAGCTCAACAGGATCAACGATTTCGTTGCCCTTATATACTCTCATATTACCTGATGCGATTTCGTCAATTAAGATAACCTCGCCGTTGTTGTAGCCAAATTCAAACTTGATATCCCACAGGTCAAGACCAAGTGTCTTTAAGTCATCAGCAACAATCTTTGTAATCTTAAGAGTTTGCTCCTTTAAGCTCTCAAACATTTCAGGTGTCATAACCTTTAATGCTACAAGTCCCTCGCCTGTTACAAGCGGATCGCCCTTTTCGTCGTTCTTGAAGGTGCACTCAACATAACCGCCTTCTAATCTTGTACCGTTCTTAATGTACTCACCGTATCTGCGAATAAAGCTTCCTGTTGCAACAAGACGGCAGATAACTTCAAGACCATGACCGAAAACTGTTGCAGGAAGAACCTCCATAGTAGCTTCGTCAACATTAGCGTCAACATAGTGAGTTTTAATTCCGGCTTTCTTC
>JAFQAM010000010.1 GCA_017416885.1 Clostridia bacterium
GTCAAAGCCGAAGGGAACCTTGTTATTGATAAATACATCGTTGGCTGTAAGACCTGACTGCATTTTTTCCGCATAGAAGTCCTTTGCGCCAAGAAGTCTTACGACATCCTGATACTTAAGACCTAATTTTGCTTCGTCCTTAACGCCGAAGTTAGCAAGAGAAAATGCGGTATGTGTGTAGTCAAGACCTGTATCAAGAACGGCTACAACCATTCCTGTACCGTCATACTTGTATTTTGAGCTGTCAAAAATACCTGTTTCGTACACATTAACCTTGTTTTCAACAAGCTCGGTTTCGCACTTGTTATAAACCTCGCCTACAATTGTTGTCGCATAACCGTCAAGGGCTTTTGCGGCTGACTCAAAGGATTTTGCGGTAATAAGAATTTCAAAGCCGCTTAAAATCGTATCGTAGCTTGCGCCTGTCTTGTATTCAATGCTCTTTTCGTTAAGAATACCCTTAAGAGCATTATTTTCCTTTGCGATTTTGTCCTTAACTGTTTGTGCTTCGTCAGTTATCATATATTCGCTGAAGGATTTTTTTGAGCCTGACGCCTTGTATGCATCGTAAAGACATTCAGCCTCGCTTTTAACGATAATGGAAATCACATCATCGTCCTTTACTGTTGACGGAAGCTTCATAATCTTTGTTCCGTCATAGTATTGCTCCTTATTCACCTTAATCTGATTATTAAGCTGAATGAAAGGAGACTGGGTGTAATTTGTGTTTGCCTGCGCGCTTGTGCTTACAAAGTAAATAAGCGTGAGAGCTAACGCTAAAAACAACACACAAATCAGGATTTTTGGTAGTGCTTTGTTTTTTAACATGTTTACCAACCTTTCTTTATATTTTAAGATAAATTAATAAGTATATATAATATTGTCGCACATATGTACTATATTCTAACATATTATAAAAAAATTTTCAAGTATTTTATTATAACTTTGGCTGTTACATCATTGTTCGCCTCTGTCCGTTACATTTTAGCAAGCTAAAGTGAAAAAGCGATAAAGTCAATAGCCACAAAGCCTTATGGCACTTGACAAAATAAATTTTCAGACAATTTTTTACAAAAAAGTTCATAAAAAATTTATTTTTGGTGTGCATACACAAGTACGCATTTCGCGGACAGATTATAGCGTGTGTATTTGATTGCGTACTTGTGTATCACTGCGAAGCAAATTCACTGCGTAGCGTTCCCCTGCAATGCAACTTCACTGATGAAATCAACTTCACAAACGAAGTTTACTTCACTTTTTGGTTATATGTGAAGTTTTCGTTGTACGAAAGTGAAGTTTGCAATACAAGTGAAGTTTTACTTTGTAAAATGATACGCACGCGAGCGTGCAGTGAAATTGCTTTGCAAAACGAGAAATACCACTAACTACTAACCACTGACCGCTGACCACTGACCACTTACCTCTTCTCGCCACTTGACAGGCAAAAAAATTTATGGTAATATAATTGCGAGAAAATAGAAAGGAAAATTGTATGTCACAAGAAAAATTAAGAAAAATACATCTGATCTACGGTATTGTGCTTTCTGTCATTATTGTGGTAACGGGGCTATGCTTTATCGTATCCTGTGTGGATATTTACCGAAGCGGATTGCGTCCATTTACCTATGAAAGCATTAATTCACACTTTATGGCGATTATTGTGCCTGTTATCCTATGTATTGTGGGTATTGCGGGCGGAATGGTAGTGTCCTGCTTCCCTCTTGAAAAGCCGAAAATCAAGGGAATTATCGACACAGGTGCTATCTTAAATAAAATGTCGGAGAAAATCGACATATCAAAATGCGACCTTGACACACAGTCAAAAATCAAAAAGGAAAGAAAGCTGAGACGGTATATAAGCATCTTTTGTGTTGATGCAATTTTGGTATCATTGGTAATATCATTAATCTATATGCTGAATAAAAATAACTTCCCTGCCGACGATATCAACGCAGAAATGGTTAACGCAATGCTATTCGTTATTCCTTGCGCGATTGTAAGCTTAGCAGCTATTTTTGCTACAATGCTTATTTGTACATCAAGCTACGCAAGAGAATTAAGCCTTGTAAAAGCATCACTAAAAACCGCGAAAAAAGATGAAATTAGCAGCCAGCAGCCAGCAGTTAGCAGCCAGCATGAAAAAATCTTGCTTGGCGCAAGACTTTCAATTTTAGTAATTGCTATTGTGTTTATCGTTGTTGGCATCTTCAACGGCGGTATGGCTGATGTATTACAAAAGGCAATCAACATTTGTACCGAATGTATAGGACTTGGTTAACCAAGTCCAGCTAAATTTGCGTTGCACGCAAGCTAAATTCACCTTCGGTGAGCTAAATTCCTATCGGAGCTAAATTCACTTGTAGGGTACGGGTTTTCCGTACCGCTGTAACGGGAGGGACGACCCCTCCCCTACAACAGCAAATTTAATTTAGCTGTGAGCGTAGCGAAATAATTTAGCTACTCTTGTCATCCACAATATTTGAAAGGAAATTTTATGTCAGACAAAATAAATTTAGATGAAATTTCATCCATTCCTCCCGAAATTAACGACACATCATCGGGCGAAAATAAAAAAACAGAGAAAAAACCAAACAGATTTATCTCTTGGCTAAAAAAGATTAAGCCGTCAAAAAGAAAGATAATTCAGCTTTATTCTGCTTTGCTTTTCAATGCCAATTTAAAGGGCTTTAAAACAGGCGTTATCTATCAGGGCAACACAAAAAATCTTTGCTGTCCGGGTATAAACTGTTATTCCTGTCCCGGCGCAAATACTGCTTGTCCTCTCGGCTCCCTGCAAAATGCAATGACAAGCGCCGATAAATCCACAATTTTCTACATTTTAGGTATTTTAGTATTATACGGCTTGCTTGCAGGCAGATGGATTTGCGGTTGGCTCTGTCCCTTTGGACTTATTCAAGAGCTATTTTACAAAATCAAAACACCTAAGCTCAAAAAATCAAAATTCACAAGAGCTTTAACATATTTAAAATATGTGATTTTAGTGTTCTTTGTGTTTGTAATTCCAATTTTATACTCATTAAGAAACACACCTGTCCCCGCTTTTTGTAAGTACATATGTCCTGCAGGCACTCTTGAGGGCGCTATGGGACTTCTTTCCAATAAGGTGAACGAAAGCAGCCTTCGTATGCTCGGACCTATCTTTACTTGGAAATTCTTACTTATGGTATCAATCATTGTTGCATCTATATTCATTTTCAGATTTTTCTGCCGTTTCTTCTGTCCTTTAGGACTTCTCTACGGATTTTTCAATAAAATCTCAATATTCGGCATTAAATTAGATAAGCCAAAATGTATAGACTGTGGCAAATGTATCTCTAAATGTAAAATGGATATTAAGCATGTCGGCGATGTGGAATGTATTTCCTGCGGCGAATGTATTGATGTCTGCCCTACAAAAGCGATTTCCTTTAAGGGAAGCAAAATTTTGTTATTAGATAATGAGATTAGTGGTCAGCCGTCAGTGGTCAGCGGTCAGCAAGATAGCGAAATTAGCGACACAGTGTCCCCTAAAAAGCAAAAAATGACAATTGAAAAGAAACGCAAAATATTTAAAACTGTGCTTTATTCATTAATGGCAATTTTACTCATCGGCTCACTTGTATATTATAACTTTATACATAAAAACCCAGACAATTCTGGCAAAGATGATAGCATTGTAATTCCTTCAGGCGAGGGCTACAATGTTGGCGACAAGTGCTTCGGTATGGATATTCCTCTTTACGACGAAAACGGACTTACAGAAAACACCTTCAATATATCAAACAGTGAGTCTAAAGTGTCTATTTTATTCATTTGGAACGATACCGACACTGATTATTTAACATATTTCAACGATATGATTGCTCAATATGGCAATAAGCTCACGGTATTTGCAATTGCGTCAAGTGATGTCACAATTAATGTTCCCGAGTTAATGAGCCAATCCTATAAAAATTCAAGCATTATTTTCGGTAGTGACACTAAAACCGAACAAACAAACAGTGTTTACAGAACCATGCTTGAGGGCAAGGAAAATGCTCCTTTAATTCTTGTTTTGAACAAAAACAAAGCGATTATTTCCCGTTATACCGAATCAGTTAAGCTTGATACATTGACAAATGACATTGACACTCTTATGACAGGTAACGAGGTGGGCGACAAGTGTTATGGAATGGATATTCCATTGTATGACGAAAACGGGCTTACCGAAAACACCTTCAATGTTGCAGACAACAAGGGTAAGATTACAATTATCAACTTCTGGGGCACCTGGTGCGGTCCTTGTGTAGCGGAGCTTCCTCACTTTAATGCAATTGCAGAGGAATATAAGGACAGTGTTACCGTTTTAGCGATACACTCCAACCGACTAAATTCAACCGCAACTAAGTTTATCAACGAAACATATCCGAATTCTAATATAGTTTTCGGCAAGGACTTCCCTAACGAAAGCGGAAAAATCGTTGACCCCGAGGTTTACTACACGCTTCTTGGCGGTGCGAATAACTCCTATCCAATGACAGTAATCGTTGACCAGAACGGCATTATCGCCGCCCATTATATCGGCTCAATTACTCACGAGGAATTAGTTGCTGATATAGAAAAGCTACTTAAATAGCGCTACTTTTAGCCGCCGTCTTGTAGGGGATGGCGCCCTCGACATCCCGAAAATAATGAATAATGAAAAGGTGCGACCTTGTCGCGTAGGGGCGACCATTGGTCGTTCGCAATATATCAACATAGTATTCATTCAAATAAAAAAAGCGGACATTCGGTAAACTTTACCGTTTGACTCCGCTTTTTTTATTTTATCATTTTATTACAAACAAAAAGAGAGGTAATAAAATGAACGCAGAAAACGGTTGGATAAAATTTTATAGAGAGTGGCTTGATAATCCCATAATTACAA
>JAFQAM010000085.1 GCA_017416885.1 Clostridia bacterium
GAAAACAAGGTAGAATATGAATATATTCTTGCTCCAAAATCCTTGCTTAACCAAATAAAGAAAACAGGCGAGCTTACAGTTGTTAGCGATCTGACATTCAATGATTATAGTATTGGCACAGAAGTATTTGAAGGCAGCTGCTATTTTCACCATGTGGAATATTTAAATAATAAAATTCTTAATGAGCTTGATTTAAAATCAGGAGATACATGGCGCATTAAAACAAATCTTCAGCTAATTGATTTTTACGAAAAATACGGCTTGAACTTAGAATATTATGACAGACTCCAAAAAAATAAGGAATATATAGTAATTTATCTTGACAATTACTCGGAGACTGATATTTTCCAATGGTCAGTTACAGAAAATGATAATAACTTGAAACTGAACTATCTTGTCAAAGAAATAAAAGAGCAGACCAAGGATGAAAACAACAAGGGATGGTTTATCATTATTGAAAAAAGCGCTACCGAAAATGAAATAACCGCATCCATTGAATATACAGAGTATAAGTATTTATCCTATAATGTATTTCCGAATGATGAAAATACAAAAGCGTACGATTTTTATAAAATGTACTTATCAGAAAATAAACCTGATTGGAAATATAAGCTTATATCCGATTTTAATACCTTATCAAGCGCATTTTATAAATACGGCAAAGATGAAAAGGAAAACGGAATTACCGCAGAGGATATTTTTGTTAGTACGGTTTTTGAAGAAAATTATGTGTTAGCCTTGTATCTTACAGAGGGCAATTCGGGAGCAATAAAGAATACATTCTATAATGCAAGAGTAAGCGAAAGCAATATTTTATATTTGTATGCATTCCATAGCAGTAACGAAGGAAATGAAGCAATATATGAAATGCTTTACTTTATAATTATTCCTAAGTCCGAAATACCAAGCGTTATAGGAGATGTAGAGGTACAAGCAACCAATGAAATTGTATATAACGGTCCGTTTGAATCTGTTTCTATAATGGGGCCAAGCAAAGATGCGGTCAAAATAGACATCACGCATCTCATCATTAATAATCAAGCTGAGCTTGAAAAATTTTTCATAGATTATACTCATTACGAATTAACTCAAGAAAGCTTTGAAAGACTTCAAAATATAGATTTTGAGAGCAATTTTGTATTAATATGTAACAGACAATACTATAAATATCATCAAGGTGATTTTGTAAATTACAAAACCACATTGAACGGAATAGCCTCAATAACATTTATGATTGATCCAAGCTGTGATATCATAATCGATGAATGGGATGAGTATTATTTTGATATTGTTATTATTCCAAAGCACTACCTTAAATACCAAATTGACTATTTCTATATAAGATTTGCTAAGCAAGAGAGGGAAGAGGCTAAGGACTTAATAGAAAATCAATAAACAAAAACAGATGCGATTTTTTCGCATCTGTTTTCCGTCGTATTAATCTGTTTAAGAATTTTGCAAAATGTATCTACCTATATCCTATCCAATACATCCTGATTAAACATTAAATCTAAATAGAACAATATCTCCGTCTTGGATAACATATTCCTTACCTTCTGAACGAACAAGTCCCTTTTCCTTGGCAACATTCATTGAGCCACAAGATATTAAGTCATCAAAGGAAACGATTTCTGCGCGGATAAAGCCTCTTTCAAAATCCGAGTGGATTTTGCCCGCCGCCTGTGGAGCCTTGGTGCCTTTAGTGATAGTCCAGGCTCTTACTTCCTTAGGCCCTGCTGTGAGATAGCTGATGAGACCTAATAGAGAATAGCTTGCCTTAATAAGTCTGTCAAGACCGCTTTCCTTAATTCCAAGCTCCTCTAAGAACATTTCCTTTTCCTCAGCATCAAGCTCAGCAATTTCAGCCTCAATACCTGCGCAAACAGGAATTACCTCACTCTTTTCGGCTCTTGCAATTTCGCAAACAGCATTATAAAATTTGTTGTCATTAATATCTGATGCAATGTCGCTTTCACTTATATTAGCTGCGTAAATTACAGGCTTAGTTGTAAGTAAAGCAACCTCGGATAAATATGCAAGCTCATCCTCTGTATAGTCAAGGCTTCTTGCGGTTTTTCCTTCCTCAAGAGCTTTCATAACTCTTTCATAAAGCTCAACCTTTGGAGCAAGAGTCTTATCGCCCTTCATAGCCTTCTTAAC
>JAFQAM010000086.1 GCA_017416885.1 Clostridia bacterium
AAACAAAACGCGGACAGGGGACGGGGGCGTGTCCGCGCACGGATAATAAAAATCAAACAACGAAATAAAAAACAATGTCTAAAATGTTATGTGCATACATAGATAAAATCACTAACGAAAGAAAGGGAAAATATGATAAATATTGATAGAACAAAATGGTTCAAAGAAGCCCAATTCGGCTTATTCGTCCACTGGACATCATTCTCTTTACCCGAAAACGCCACCGAAAAGGACTTAAATAAACCGTATCACCAAAGACTTGATGACTACTTCAAAGCAGTAGAGGAATTTGATGTGAAAGCATTCTGCGCCCAAGTAGTAGAAGCAGGCGCAAAATTTCTTTTTATCACCACATCCCACGCCGATTTGCACCTGCCATTCCCTTTAAAGGAGCTTGACGATATAGTCCCCAACCATACCTCAAAGCGCGACTTGATCGGCGAAATTTCCGACGAGTTAGCAAAATATGATATCAAGCTATTACTGTACTTTAACGGCGAAGGCGGCACAGATCCCGACTATCATAAAGCAGTAAAATTCTACGATGATCCAAAAGCCCACGCGGAATATTGCTATAAAATCACCGAAGCAATATCTAAAAAATACGGCAATAAAATCGCAGGCTGGTGGATTGACTGCTGCTATGAAGCCTGGATATGTCAGGGCAGAGGACTTCGTTATGACTATAAACGCTACGCAAATGCACTTCGCGCAGGCAATCCTGATTCCATAGTTGCCTTTAATTTCAGAGGCGTAGAGGAATGGGGAAGCGAGTGGGGCAGAGATATTGCCGATTTCCAAGCAGGTGAGGAAAACGACATTATCCACCTACCTGAGCATCGCTTTTCAGGCGAGGGCGGACTCCAATGGTTCGCGCTTTGCTGGATGGATGACTATTGGGTTCACGAAAAAATAGGTACACCTACCCCCGCCCACTCAAACGAAAAGGTAGTTAACTACATCAAAAAAGTCCTTGAAAACGAAGGCGTATTCGCCTATAATGTCGCTCCCTACCGTAGCGGCAAATTCTCCAACGCCACAATGGAACAGTTAAAACACATAAGAAAAGCCCTTTCGCTTTAAAAACGCACACATTGTGTGCATATCACGCGCGAAAGCGCATATCACGATTGCAAAGCAATCATATCACGGTTGGCGAAGCAAACCATATCACGCTTTCAACGAAAGCATATTAAGTTGCTCCTTACCGTAGCGGCAAATTCTCTGAAGCTACCATGTCTCAGCTCCGCTATATCAAAAAAGCCCTCAATTTATAAAAAACGCCCAAGTGGGCGTTTTTTCTTTCCCTGTCTTCTGCTCCTTGAAAACGTCTTAATCGGTTTAAATTTGTCTATGTTTCACAAAATATTTCGTAAAAAATATTAATCTGTTGCAAAAAAATACAAATATATTCTTGCTTTTTGCATAATTCTATGATATATTTAAAAAGTAGATAACGCTATTTAGATAAATTACCATGTAATTTTTCAGAAATGAAATGTTGGAAGGAGAGAGTATGAAAAAGAAAATTCTTTTATCACTAATATTTGTAGTTTCTTTAATCTGCATATTGTCAGTAACCACTTTTGCAGAAGCAATGACACAATATTGTGATGTTAAAATTACAACCACCAAAAATGAGGAACTAACCTGCTATATGAAAGTTGAGATTGTTGATGATGCGTCAACGATAAACAGAAATAAACTTTACAAAACAACTGATACAAGTGGTGGAGAACTCTCATGGTCGCAGGTTTTAGTATTTGATATGAGAGAAACCGAATATGTAGGTTGTGATACTGCTGAATTTGTAAAAGGCACAAGCTGTAATAACTATGCCTCTAAGGTAAAGGAAGTATATTTACCGGAAGGACTAAAAAAATTACCAAAAAGCTCATTCACATCTGCTTGGGCAAGCCTCCAAACAGTATATATTCCAAGCTCACTTGAGATTATAGATACGCGTGCATTCTATCAAAGCAATGTAAAAAATGTAATTTTTAAAGAAAATTCTAATCTGTTTCAAATTGGCAAAGAGGCTTTTGCCGAGTGTTCAAATCTTGCATCAATAACTTTGCCGGAAAATCTTGAATCCATAGAGGAAAATGCATTTTATCAATCTGGCTTAAAAAAGACGTTTGTCGTACCTAATAGCGTAACCTATATAGGAAATGCCGCATTTAGGAAGACAAAAATCGAAACTATAGTATTCGGTGATGGTGAACTAACTCTTGGTGAAAATATTGTTGGCGACGATAGCATAAATAGAGAGTATCTTAAAAATGTGTACTTATCCATTGAAACGACTTTTGTTAATCCGTCTGAAACTTGGTTTAAATCTACAGCGGGACGTGTGAATTTTTATGTAGTTTCTAGAGGAGACCAGGATGCAAGTGAATTTATAGCCTTATTAAAACAAACAGGTCGAGGAACTATTGTAACTGAAAAAGAATACGCTAATGCACCTTCAAACTCATATTTGGGAATTATTTATGAAACCGCAAATATGTGTGATGCCTTCTATAATGGAAAGCATGTTCAACCTGAAGGAGTAGAACTCTATTTTGCTGACGCGTTATCTGAATTTTATGAGGCTCAGGAATGTATAGTATGTAGAAACTTTTTACCTGTGGGAGAGTTTTATGCTCCAATTCTTGAGTTTGTAGGATATTCAACACGCGAAAACGGAACAGGACTTTGCGCTGAATATAAACTCAATAATGATTCTTATGCAAAATATGCAGAGTATAGAGAAGAACTTAAATTAGGTGTTATCATTTCCATTGTTGAAAATATAGAAAATCTAAATTTAGTAAATATTGATACTGACGGAAAAATTACGCCTGTAAATCCAAGCAAAACAGCAGTAGCTGATGTTTCGAAAACATATAAAGGCTTTAGCGTGAGATTAGACGGCTTCAACTCAAGCCTTGCTAACTTGAATTTTGTTTTGTGTGCGTACTCTTACGATGGAGAAAAAATCACATATTTATCTGATGTTGCCACAAATCAACCAAAGCCAGTGCAAATAAACAAATAAAATAGTTGAAAAGGCTTGCCTAAAAAGGTAAGCCTTTTTCTTCGTCTAACCGTTAGCAAATCAACAATCAAATCTCTCTAACCACTGACCACTGACAACTGCGAGCTTGCTCAACTAAGGCTCCTTCTGGGAGGGAGCTGTCGGCAGAGCCGACTGAGGGAGAATGCGAAATAAATCATAATCTAACCTCGCTAACCACTAACCACCGACCACTGCGAGCTTGCTCACAATTTCTCGCACCTTTGGTGCATATCGCTACCGAACATGTTCGGTAATATCGTGCTTTTTATAAATGCATATCGCGATTGCCCCGCAATCATATCACGCGCCACAGCGCATATCACGACCAAACTTGTTCGGTCATATCACTCTGCATAGCAGATAAATAAATCACGCCATCGGCGTGCATGTAATCATCCCTTAGGGATGAATGGAATCCACGCAAAGCGTGGTATGGAATCACAACTGCGTTGTGTATGTAATCAACCAAAGGTTGCATATCACCCCTGCGAGTTTGCTCGCACTTACCACATTCCATATTAAAAGCCACTCGTTCACAAAAAGTTTACAATTTCAATCTGTATATACACATTTATACACTTTGCACAAAACAGCCAACAAGTTTCAACACAAAGACCTCAATAAACTCGTGAATTTCCAAATTTAGACAGTTGCCAACTTGTGCAAATTTACCAAAAATCAATCGTTTTACTATGCTAAAGTACATAAATTTGACATCTCTCCACTTGACAAAATCAAAACTCTACATTATAATATAAGAGTAAATATTTACCTGCCCCGAATCCGCCCAATTCGTGGCAAGTTTGTATATTACGGAGAGAATTAAAAAATTAAATTTTAAAGGAGAAAAAAGAAAATGAAAAAACTTTCATTATTGTTTGTTTTTGTGTTGGTGCTCGTAGCAGTTCTTGCATTTAGCGCATCAGCAAAAAACATAACAAAAGAAGCAGAGTTTTCTATGGCATCTGGTGGCGATTTATGTCAACCTGAGTATGTTATAGACGACAACTATCACGCAGGAGCATCTAACGGTAATATTCAAAATTGGTGTGACTATTATTTTGAATTTGAAACCGGCAGAAATGTCACAAGAATTAGAGTAATCTGTAATAGCATCGGTGAAAATATGGGCGTATGCACATTCGATACTATTTCCAACTACAGTAATGGTGTTATCTGTAGAGTTAAATCAGGTAATAGCACACTTGCCGATGTAACAGTACAGACTTCAAAAGCTACAGTTGTTTATAATGCTGATGGCGAGGCAATTTATTCATATATTGATTTTGTACCTAGTGAAGGAACTTCATGGGAAAATGTTACATGGATCAATATACCAGCGTTACATAGTAAGCAGAAAGAAACTTGTCTTTGGGAAATTGATATTTTTGATGACCAAGAATGTACCGATGATACTCACGAGTTTGTATGCGACGACTGTAACACAGTATTAAAGTGTAACGCTTGTGGTCTTGAAAAGGAAGAAACATCTCACCCTTACCTTGCTGCTACATGTGTAGAACTTTCAAAATGTGTTCTATGTAATGCAACAACAGGTGAATTATCAACAGAACACGACTTCGCTCCTGCAACATGTGCAGCTCCTATGACATGTAAACTTTGCGGAGTTACTGAAGGCGATGTTGCTGAAGAACATACTTCAGTTCCAGCTGATGACGGCGACTGTACAACAGCGGTTGTATGTAATACTTGTAAGGCGGATGTTATTCCTGCCAACGAGCACCAATTTGTAATTGATGAAAGTGAATGCTTAAACGCAGGTTGTAGAATCTCTGATAAAGAGGATAACATTGCAGGCTTAGCCACAATTACACCAACCGCGGATGAAACATGGTGGGCAGTGGAAACAAAATATATTGTTGATGGAAATTGGTCTACTGCTTGTCACTCACCAAAGAACTCAAACTTTACTTATACATTCACATATGCAGAAGCTCAGTATCTTACAAGATTCATTGTTGCAGTTAATGGTAAAGATTTCACTGCGCCACGTGACAATAGCAATTTAAAATCAAGTAATGCTATTAAGAATGTAGTAATTAATCTTTACAATGTAGTTGACGGCGAAAAGGTTATGGTTTATGAATCTGATAGATTTGACTTTGATGCTGATACAACCGAGGCTATCCTTGTTCTTCCATATGCTCTCCAAGCAACTGAAGTAACTTTCACGTTCAATAGCTCTGAACAGTGGGGTAGTTCATTCGTAAGAGAAATTGAAATTTACAAGCCAAAGAATATCGAAACAAATATCGCAAGCGGCGGCAATCCTGTTGCTGGCGGTAGCGGCGAAGTATGGTGGGGCGTTGGTCCTGAGTACATCGTGGACGGCGACAAAACAACAGCAACACATGCTCCAAAGAGCAATGACTTTACATACACCTTCGAGTATGCAAAATCACAACTTTTATCAAAGGTTGTAGTTGTTGCTAATGGCGAATGTACCACCTCAAAGAAGGTTGGAGATTCTGATGCGTCAGGCAGCCATAATAGTAGCGCTATCAAGAATGTAGTTGTTACTTTATACAACAAGAGTGGTCATGTAATATACGAATCTGACCGCTACGAATTTACAGAGGGTGTAACGGAAATTGAAATTCAATTACCATATACATACCAAGCTTCCAAGGTTGTTGTTTCATTCAATAGCTCTGAACAATGGGGTAACTCATTTGTAAGAGAAATTGAAATCTACAAAACAGTATTACCTAACTTCCCAGAGGGCGGCGTTGAATTAGACGATGTTGACTTTGATGGATGCTGGAAGAAGATTAAGCTTAAGGATGCTATTGCTGAGGCTATTTACAATAAGCCAACTGAAGACAACAGAGGTACACACTACTATGCTGTTGATGAAGATGGCAACCTTATCCTTGATGAAAATGGCAATGCAATCTTCATCACCGGTGCACCAATTGGTGGTTATTCTAACGCTTATGGTACCGAAATGGACGGCGTTAAGGAAACAGGTCTTGGTATTTATTACGAAGGACAAAAAAACGGTATCCAATATAACTTTAATAAGCAGTACTTAATTAAGGATATTACAATAACATATCGCGCATATTGTTCAGGTCCAAACGACGGTTACGATCTTTGGATTGGTAAGATAGTTAATGGTGAAGAAGTTTGGGAACAAGTTGCTTCTTACACAGCTTCTGAAGCTGGTTACAGCACAGTTAAATTTGAACTCGGTGAAGATGGAGAAGGCGTTGAGGGCTCAATGTTCCGTTTCTATTGGAGAGCAGGTCAAACAGCAAGATTAACACCAACTCTTACAGAAGTTGATATGACATTATACGAAAACCGCTGCGATTGGACAGTAAACAACGTTCTCTCACAAGTAAGCTGCGGTTACGATGCAGTAGCTGAGTGTAAGTGCTCAAGATGCGGCTTCGAAAAGACAATCGTTACTGCTCCTGCAACATGCGAGCACAATAAGGTAGAAATTACAGCAGCTAAGGCAGCTACATGCACAGACTTTGGCTACAATGCAGTTAAGCAATGTACAACTTGCGAAAAGACATTCGGCGGCGACAGAATTGCAAAGTCTCTTGGTGGACACAAGCAAGGCACACCAGCAACATGTACAAAGGCGGCTGTATGTGCTACTTGCGGTGAATCATATGGCGACATGCTCCCACACACAGGTGGCGAAGCAACATGTACAGCAAAAGCAATTTGCTCAGTATGTGAACAACCATACGGCGAATTTGCAGACCACGTATATGGCACAGCGGCTTGTCTTGCAAATACATGTGTAAATTGTGGTTATGTAAATAGCGAAATCACAGCAACTAAGCATACATACGGCTGGAACATCGGCACAAAGATTGTTGACGGTAAAGAAGTTCAAATGCACGGTTGTTCAGTATGTAAGACTGAAGCAACATTAGACGAAGAAGGCGGAAACGTTTCATCAAACCTCGGTTTCACAATTTACTACGCAACAAGCGTATCTGATTTTGCTAAGACAGGTTATGATGTAATCAGATTAAAGAATGATGTGGCATCAGATGCCGGTACTTCTGTTAAAAATAATGCTATCATTGACTTTGGTGGTTACACATACACAAAGACTGGTGGTAGATTCCAATTACAAACCATTAAGGGTATCGTAAACGGTACTGTTAAGCAAAACCATGGTCTTAACGCGCTCCAAGTTTATTGCGTTGGATTTATTGAAGACTTCAATATCATCGTAGGCGCAACATATAACGATAACGCTACAGGTATTTACATGTCATACAATGCTTCTTATGGTGGATCATACATCAATAGCATTAAGAATTTAACTATTGACAGCGTTAGAGATGAAAACGGCGAGTATATTAACAGCACAACTGGTTTATTCAATCACGGTCTTGAATTCTCAAATACAAACAGTGTAATTGGTACACTTGACAACGTTAAGGTTTACTCTAGAGGTCAAGCAATTACAATTATGGCTAAACAAATCGGCACTATGACCAACTGTGTATTCAGCGGTGATAATGTTGGTATGTATATTGGCAAAATCCAATGCTCAATTAATCTTGTAAATTGTACAGTTTCCAGTAAAGAACTTGCTGTATTTGTAAAAGAAGGTACTGCAAGTGAAAATAATCCTATTTCATTCACCTTTGATGAAAAAACATCATTCTCATCAAACAATATTGCATTCGAAATTCGCACTACAGGTGACTACTACGATTTTGACGCTCTTACATCAGCAGTAGCTCTTGTAGATGGTAGAATTTATACTTCATTTGAAGAAGCTTTCGCAGCTCTTAAAGCTTCTACCGCAGATATAACCAAGTTTAATCTTATAGGCAATCGTGAATTAGATGCGCCTATCGTAATTGACAAGGCTGTTCAATTTAGCCTTGGAGGTGGTACATTTAAACTTCCTGTTATCGGCAGAAAGGAATTTACAACAGAAGATGCTCCTGGTTATACATTAACTGCTCTTAACGGTGCATTCGTTGTTAAAGAGGGCGGCTCACTCACTATT
>JAFQAM010000087.1 GCA_017416885.1 Clostridia bacterium
CATAGCCAAGGATTTCGGTGGGGTTTGTCAGAGTTTTAAAGATTATGCCTTCCTCGATAGCATGCTCTACCTCCTCGTGTCTTGCGGGGAGCTCCTCCATTCCTCGTCTATACACGATATACACCTCTGCGCCAAGTCGCTTTGCGCAACGGGCAGCATCCATAGCAACATTTCCGCCACCTACTACGGCTACCTTTTTTGCTTGCATAATTGGTGTATCGCAATTATTTTCGTAGGCTTTCATAAGTGTCATTCTTGTTAGAAATTCATTTGCGGAATATACACCTTTAAGTCCTTCGCCTTTAATATTCATAAACTTAGGAAGTCCTGCGCCTGAGCCGATAAATACGGCTTCGTAGCCCATTTCATTCATAAGCTCATCAACTGTTATGGTTTTGCCGATAACAACATTTGTTTGGATTTCAACGCCTAATGCTTCAAGTCCCTTAATTTCCTTTTTTACAATTTCCTTTGGAAGTCTAAATTCGGGAATACCGTAAACTAAAACTCCGCCCGGAGTATGTAATGCTTCAAAAATTGTTACCTTGTAGCCTTTTTTTATCAGATCAGATGCGCATGCAAGTCCTGATGGACCTGAGCCAATTACTGCCACCTTGTGTCCGTTATTTGCTATTTTTTCATGCCAAGATTTGCAATTTGCGTTATGATAATCGGCTACAAAGCGTTCAAGTCTGCCTATGGCTACGCTTTCGCCCTTAATACCTCTTACGCACTTGCCCTCGCATTGATTTTCCTGTGGGCAAACTCTACCGCATACTGCGGGGAGTGATGAGGAAAGAGAGATAATTTCGTATGCTTCCTCAAATTTTCCCTCTGCTACCTTAGCGATAAATTCGGGAATATGGATTTTTACAGGGCAACCGCTAACGCAAGGCTTATTTTTACAATTTAAGCATCTTTTTGCTTCGTCAATGGCTTGCTCCTCTGTATAGCCGAGAGCTACCTCGTTAAAGTTTTTATTTCGTATTTCAGGCGCCTGTACATTCATTTCATTCCTTTTTAAGGACATATTTGGCATATTATTTTACCTCCTTAAAAAGATTACAGGTTGCTTCGTACTTATGTCTTTCAAAACCGCAATACATATTTGAACGGGACATTGCTTCATCAAAATCAATTTGGTGGCCGTCAAATTCGGGACCATCAACGCAAGCGAATACCATTTTGCCGCCTACTGTTAAACGGCAACCGCCACACATTCCTGTGCCGTCAATCATAATTGGGTTCATTGAGGCTACTGTTTTAATGTTATATTCCTTGGTTAATTGGCAAACGAACTTCATCATAATAAGCGGGCCTATGGTGATGACCTCGTCATATTTTTCGCCGCCTTCAATTAGCTTTTTAAGCGCGTCGGTTACAAGTCCCTTTTCGCCTGCTGAGCCGTCATCACTCATTAATACAAATTTAGATGATGCGTTTTTAAATTCGTCCTCTAAGATGACTAAATCCTTTGTTCTGAAGCCACAGATTGCGTGAACCTCGCAGCCTAAGGAATGCAGCTTCTTAGCCACAGGGTAGGCTATTGCGCATCCTACACCGCCACCTACAACGGCTACTTTTTTAAGTCCGTCGGTGTGTGTTGCTTTACCGAGAGGTCCTACAAAATCCTGTAAAAAATCGCCCTCATTCAGATGATTGAGCTTTTCTGTTGTTGCTCCAACTACTTGGAAAATGATTGTTACTGTGCCTTTATTTCTGTCAAAATCAGCCACAGTAAGGGGTATTCTTTCGCCGTTTTCATCTGTTCTTAAAATTATGAACTGTCCCGGCTCTGCTTTTTTTGCTACTAACGGCGCTTCAATTTCCATAAGTGTAACTGTTGGATTAAGCACCTTTTTTCTTACTATTTTAAACATAATTCCTCTTAGATCTCGTTATTTGCTTTTGATAGCTTTTCCTTTAATAATTGATAAAAGCTTCTGTCGGATACCTTAATGATTTTAGCATTATGGTCTGCTTTTCTTATTTTGATAATGTCGCCGTCCTTGATTTCGACGCTTTCGCTTCCGTCAAACTCGATTGCTACATTTCCCTTCTTGGTGATGTTATCAATATTGATTTTGATTTCGATAACATCGTCGCCTGCTGTTACAAGGGGTGTGCCCGGAAATGAAAATGGCGCAATTTGAGTAATAACCATATTATTGGCAGTTGGTGTTAAAATCGGTCCGCCTGCTGACAAATTATATGATGTTGAGCCTGTGGGTGTGGCAATAATTAAGCCGTCGCCTAAAACTGTATTTGTGTGCTTACCGTTTATGTAAATTTCCATTTTGAAGGACTTCATAAGCGTAGCACGGTACAGTGATGCTTCATTTAAAGCGATAAAGCTATGTATTTTTTTACCGTCTCTTATAATTTCGCCGCTTATCATAAGGCGATTTTCGATTATGTGGTCGCCGTTTATCAGCTTATTGATTGCATCAATGGCGGTTTCGGGATTACATTCGGTAAGATAACCTAAATTGCCGAAATTTATACCTAACACAGGGATATCGGTGCCGTATAGCTGCTTGCTTGCGCGGATAATTGTGCCGTCTCCGCCTAAAACAATGGCAAAATCGGCTTCACCTTTAAATTGCTCATTTTCTTTAAGTATTATTGGATTGTAGCCTTTTTCCTCTAAAAGCTTTTTTGCTTCAATTGAAAAAGCAAGGCTTTTTTCTTTAAGATAGTTGGGAATAATAATTGCGTTTTTCATTTTATCTCCTTTCGAAGACTTTAAATTATTAATACTTTATTTTATCATTTAATTATATGTTTGTCAATTATAATATACAAAAAAACAAACGCAAAATGCGTTTGTTTTTAGATTATAGCTTTTTTACCTTGTCAAAAGCGGGGTTGTAGCCGTAGAAATTCTTACTATCCATATGGTCCTGGGCAATACCTAACGCATCACAGAAGCGTTGGTAATGGACTACCTCTCTTGCGCGAAGGAATTTAATTGCGTCGCAAACATCGGGATCATCTACTAAGCGAAGGATATTATCGTAGGTGGCTCTTGCCTTTTGCTCGGCTGCTAAGTCCTCGTGAAGGTCGGCTAAGACATCACCCTTTGATTGGAATTGGGC
>JAFQAM010000088.1 GCA_017416885.1 Clostridia bacterium
ACGATTTCGTTCAGCACGAGCTTATGATGCCTATACTCCCAATAGTAAGAGTAAAAAATATTGACGAGGCTATTGACTTAGCAGTAAAGGCTGAGCATGGCAACCGTCACACAGCGCATATGCACTCTAAAAACATTGACAATCTTACAAGATTTGCAAGAGCTGTTGAAACTACTATTTTTGTAAAGAATGCTCCTTCCTATGCAGGCATTGGCTTTGGCGGAGAGGGACATACTACATTTACAATAGCAGGTCCGACAGGCGAGGGCATTACAAGCGCAAAGAGCTTTACAAGACTTCGCCGCTGCGTTCTCTCTGAAAGCTTCAGAATAATATAAAATTTTCAAGACATTATATGTCAAATGCGCCCTTCAAGCGTTTTGGGCGGGTGCTTTTGGCTAAAAGCGTACTCTAAGAAAGGAAATAGATATGAATATTTCATCATCACAGGTAGAGAGCATAGTTCGTAAGATTCTTGGCGAGATGGCACCTAATAAGAGCACATCAAGCGCGAAGATTCCTGCGACAGCAAAGGTTGCTATGCTTACAGCGCCTAAGAAAATCGAGGTTAAGGAGTTCCCAATTCCAACCGTTGGCGACAACGATATCTTAGTTAAGGTTGAGGGCTGTGGCGTATGCGGTACTGATGTTCACGAATGGAAGGGAGATCCATTCGGCATTATTCCTGTAACTCTCGGCCACGAGGGAACAGGCGAAATCGTTGCTCTCGGTAAAAATATTAAGGCTGATACAGCAGGCAATCCAATCAAGGTTGGCGACAAAATCGTTACATCTGTTATCAGCTGCGGCGAATGCTTCATTTGCCGTAACAAGCCTGCAAATACCAACCTCTGCGATAAGCAGGGCGTATTCGGACTTATCCCACACAGTGATGCAAATCCTTTAACAGGTTGGTTTGCTTCACACCTTCTTATCAGCGGTAAGGGCTCTACATACTTTGTAGTAAATGACCTTGATTTAAAGGAAAGAATGCTTCTTGAGCTTGCTTGCGTTTGCGTGCATGCATTAAAGAGAGCAAACACCACAGGTCTTATTAACTTTAACTCTAAGGTTTTAGTTCAAGGTCTCGGTCCTGTCGGTCTTGTTATGATAAGCGTGCTTCGCGCGGCAGGTGTAAACCACATCATTGCTATTGACGGTACACCAAAGAGACTTGAAATGGCTAAGAAGCTTGGCGCAAAAACCGTCATCAGCTTCAAGGAGGTTACCTCACTTGAGGAAAGAGTTAACATTGTTAAAAATGCTGCAAACGGCGTAGGCGTTGACTTTGCATTCCAATGCACAGGCGCGCCAATGGCTGCTAAGGACATTTACGAATACATTCGCCGCGGCGGCGGTATGTGTGAAATGGGCTTCTTCGTAAACAACGGAGAATACACAGTAAATCCACACTTCGCTATGTGTAACAAGGAAATCAACATTGTTGGCTCCTGGGATTACAGTGCAGACGATTATCCGACAACAATGGCATTCCTTCGTCAGGCAAGAGAAATGAACATTCCAATTAAGGAGCTTATTACTCACACATTCCCTCTCGATCAGCTTAATGAGGCTATGGAGGTTAATGTATCACAGCAGGGCATTAAAATCTGCTATGTTGCCGAATAAGTAAAGGAGTTCTGTTATGGCTCTTGGAATGATTGAGGTTTATGGCTTTGCTACCGCAATAGTAGTAGCTGACGCTATGGCTAAGGCTGCTGAGGTTAAGGTGGTTGCCATTGACAAAAACAAGCCTGCGGGCGGCGACTCTGCAAGAGTACCACTTGTTAGGGCTATAAAAATTGAAGGCTCTGCTGCCGCAGTTGATGCTGCTCTTTTAGTAGGCAAGGCTGAGGCTGAAAAGAGAGAGCTATATATCACTCACAAGGTGATAGCAAGACAGAGCGATGATATCGAGTGGTTTGCCCACCTGTCTGCTCTCGGTAAAGACAAATTAAGATAAATAATTTTAAAAGGAGATAAAAAACAATGATGGAAGCATTAGGAATGGTAGAAACAAGAGGCTTAGTAGCTGCAATTGAGGCGGCTGATGCTATGGTAAAGGCTGCAAATGTAGTTCTTATCGGTAGCGAAAAGATCGGTAGCGGTATTGTAAGCGTTATGGTTCGTGGAGATGTTGGAGCTGTTAAGGCTGCAGTTGAGGCAGGTAGCGCAGCTGCTACATCACTTGGCGAGGTTATTGCAACTCATGTAATCCCAAGACCTCATCAGGATGTTGAAAAGCTTCTTCCTATTATTAAATAATTTAAGTTAAGCTGATAAAATGGATTGTCTATACAAGGACAATCCATTTTTTTATCTCATAGCAGTTATCTAAAAGTAAAATAGTTTTATGAATTAAGAACCTTCATTGTTTCTTGTATTGCCGCTTCAGA
>JAFQAM010000089.1 GCA_017416885.1 Clostridia bacterium
CGAAATGATTTAAAATAAGGCATTTCAAAATAGCAATTCATTCCTCGTCTTGGATTATAGCAAATCGGAAGGCTATTTATTTGTCTATATTCAGTATTATCGGCATTGCAGAAAAAATCATAAAGAGGAGCTTCTACGCACGGATTACTTTGTCCGTCAAAAAAGATACGGAGAATACTAAGTCTGCCGGCTGGCGAGCTATCCACTATCCAAATATGCTTAATAGCTCCTTGTCCTTTTACGTTAGCTATGTTATATTTTTCCCCGGCTTTGATTACTACATAGGGATTGACCTTCCAGTCCTGTCCTAATTCTCGTGCGTTGTAGGCCGCACTGCCTTCAATTGCCATACCGCCCTTACCCTTTTCACCTGTGGGATTTTCCGCTGACAAGGAAAAGGAACGGATGTTATCTTTTTTTACTGTTAAATTATGTAGCATATATTACCTCGCAAGTGTAATTTTAATTAAAGTATAACACAGCAAATTTTCTTTTTCAATACTCAAAATGCAAAAAAATTCAACAGTAAAAACAAGCTCAAAAATACACTTTTCGGTTGTGAAAAATACACTTTTTGGTTTCTTGTTTAATGATTAATTTGTGGTAAAATAAAGTTGAAATCTTTTAAAGAATGATTTATAATAAGTTTATAACTTGAAATTTTGAGGAGGAGCTATGTATACTAAGCACAAATGGGAGAATGATAGATATTTTAACTTTAATTATGTAAAATATTTACCGAAGGATTATGATGAGAACAAAAAATATCCTCTTGTTTTTTTCTTACATGGTGCAGGCGAGTGGGGTAATGATTTAGATGTGGCATGCCGTCACGGATTTATGAAGCACGTACGAGAAAGAGGAAAAGAATACCCATTTATCTTTATTGGACCTCAATGCCCGGCGGGTAAATATTGGGGCTGCTATACAGAATCCTTACTCGCGTTTCTTGATTACATATGTGAAAGCCTTCCAATTGATATGGATAGAGTATACCTTACAGGACTTTCGATGGGAGGGACAGGTACGTGGATGCTTGCAATGGCGGATGCTGAAAGATTTGCAGCAATTGCACCAATTTGTGGAAGTGGAATTTATTGGTTTGGAGAGTCCTTAACTGAAGTGCCTATAATGGTGTACCACGGTGATTGTGATGATGTAGTGCCTATTGAGAATAGTATGGAAATGATAAAGTCCGTAAATAGACGCGGGGGAAAAGCTAAAATTAAAGTGTTAAATGGAGTTTGGCATAATGCGTGGGATTATGCATATGATGGCGACGAGTTATATACATGGTTGCTTTCACACAAGCGAGCAAAAAAATAATATCATAAAGCAGACAAGGCATAATTAACCTTGTCTTTTCTTTTATATAACCAAATACACCTTGTGGTTGTAAAAATAACAATTTTGAGTTTCTTGTTTGGTGTATAATGTATATGTTATAATGAAATTACTTTATATCAATAATGACAAGCATTATTGTAGTAATTTCATTGACGGCTAAAAGACACTTCCGCGCCCTTGGCTTGAAGCGTTAACGGTCTATGACCGTTTCAAACACATTCGTGTTTGCTTTTATGGTATAATAAAATCAAAAGTAGGAGAGACTATGACACTCGGAAAAACAATTCATAAAATCAGAACCGAAGCAAAGCTTACGCAAGAACAGTTTTCTGAAATTTTTGGGGTATCTCAGCAATCGGTTCAAAAATGGGAGCGCGATGTTGCAACTCCCGATCTTGACAAAATTATTATGATTTCAAAGTATTTTGATATCTCTCTTGACGCTCTAATCCTTGGAAATGACAATAGAGCTGTAGATGAAATGAAAAAAACCAAAGTAATAAAACCGCATTATAAAAATATCCATGACTGGGAGTTTTATTCCTCTAATCTTTTGTTGGAATATCAAGAGTCTATTGATGAAGGATTAGACATAGATGTTTACAACGATGTGTTTTCTTCCGTATCAAGGCTTCCAAAAGGAGAAATAAAAAAGAAGCTTGGTGACGTTTTATTTGAAGCCATCACATCCGCAAATCAAAGAGATGAATATCCCTATATCGAACCTTCAGAGATAGAACAAATAAGGGGTCTAAGAAAAAAATGTAATATTCCATTAATGTATAATAGCGATGACATGGAAAATAAAATTCACGGTGCGTGGATGGGGCGAATCTGTGGTTGTATGCTTGGAAAATCCCTTGAGGGAATTCGTACAGATGAGTTGATTCCGTTTCTTAAAGAAACAAATAATTATCCAATGCACAGGTATGTTTATAGAAGCGATTTAACGGATGAGATTATTGGAAAATACAAATTTGGCTTTGCTGGACAGTCCTATGCAGACGAAATCAATGGTATGCCTGTGGACGATGATACAAACTATGTTGTACTTGCACAAGAAATTATAGACAAGTACGGAAGAAGCTTTACATCATATGATGTTGCGGGTGCTTGGTTGAAATATCAAAGTAAGGAATATTATTTTTCAGCTGAGCGCGTTGCTTACCTTAATTTTGTAAAAGGCTTTGATCCACCAGAATCCGCAATTTATAAAAATCCTTACAGAGAATGGATAGGGGCACAGATAAGAGGAGATTATTTTGGATATATCAATCCGGGTAATCCTGAGCTTGCAGCAGAAATGGCTTGGAGAGACGCTTCAATTTCTCACACTAAAAACGGTATCTACGGAGAAATGTTTGTCAGTGCTATGTTGGCTGTGGCTTCTACTACTGATAATATCGAAGATATAATTCTTTGTGGTCTCGCCGAAATTCCATGCACCTCAAGGCTATATGAGGATGTTGTGTCCGTTGTTGATGCTTACAAAAAGGGAATTTCTCAAAACGAGTGCTTTGATATGATTCATAAAAAATACGATGAATACACCTCACATGGCTGGTGTCATACCATATCAAACGCTATGATTGTTGTAGCCTCGCTACTATACGGAAATGGCGATTTTGGAAAATCCATTTGTATGGCAGTGGAAACGGGCTTCGATACGGATTGCAATGGCGCAACTGTTGGCTCTATACTCGGTATGATACTTGGATTTGAAAGAATTCCAGAATATTGGAAAAAACCAATTAACGATACACTATACACTTCGCTTTTTGGCATTGAAGCTGTGAAAATTTCCGAATGTGCTAAGCTAACAATGAAGCATATCGCAAAGTTATAAGAGCAGACTTGATTTGGAGACGCATTATGAAGCTATCTAATAGAACTCTGTCAAAGCTTATAAAAGGAGCTTGCTATTTTGAAACTAAAGATGGATATCTTTCTTCCTTTAGATATTCAAAAGCTCAGATTGAGCATATATCGCAAAACAAATGCGATAAAGACTGGTTAACATATGCCTTGATGAGTGGACCACAGCGAATAGAATTTAAAACCAATTCTACAATTGTGAGTTTTGATTATAAGTCGTCTAAACCACATGTGAACAATACAATTGACTTGTATATTAACAATGTGCTTTATTCCGTTTATCACATAAATGATATATTGAAAGGAAGAGTTGAGTTTTCCTTACCGCAGGGGCAGAAAAAGTTGAGTATTTATATGCCCTGTGAAAGCACAGTGCAAATTAAAAACTTCACGATTGACGGCAATTATAAATCCGTTAAGGCTACAGGAGAAAAGGTTTTAATTATTGGCGATTCTATAACACAAGGAGCAGGACCTAATGTTGCGAGTCTTGCGTACGCAAACGGTCTTGTGCGCGAGCTTGGATATGATATTTTGGCACAAGGCATAGGAGGATACAGATACGAGCCAAATGACATAATGAAAATTGATGGTTTTGAACCCGACAAAATAATTGTGGCTCTTGGAACAAACTGGTATGATGATAGCTCCTATGATTACGAGCTTAATGTGAGCGAATTTTATAAAAAACTAACATCTGTTTTTCCTAATATACCGATTTTAGCCATAACCCCTATATGGAGAGGAGACATTGATAATTGGGATCGCTTCATTTGGTGTATTAACAAAATTAAAGACACTTGCGCAAAATATGAATGTATAAGGCTTGTAGATGGATTTACATTAGTGCCAAATGTAGAGGAGTGCTTTAGCGACAAGGCACATCCTAATTGCTTTGGCTCTTTAATGTATAGCACTAATTTGATTAAACAAATAAAAAAACTGAAATTTTAAAAGCAAACAGTAAATCTTCTTTTGATTTACATACGGAATGCGTCTTGGAATTAAAATATTGCTTGATGCTCTAACTAACAACTAATACTTCAAAGCCGTTTGAAAAATGACGGCTTTAGTTTTTGCTTTGCATTAGCTTATATAATAAAATATTGGCGTTTATCTTTTGGTAACAAATTTCAAGAATTCATTGAATAACTGTATTGGCTATGATATAATAAAATCGAATAGTACAAAAGAAAGCTTTGTATGCAAAGGAGGAAAATATGATTTTGTACAACGACTTCTTTATTGGACGCATTTATACGGTTGTAAAAAAAACAGAAAAGGAATGCTTTCAGTTTGAAAACAGTTCAAGAGAATGGGACGGGTTTGTCCTTTTAATAGACGGCGAAGGAACTTTTATTGATAACGAAGGTAACACATATCCATATATGCCGGGTGATGTAATTCTTCTTGGAC
>JAFQAM010000090.1 GCA_017416885.1 Clostridia bacterium
AGCTTTTGTTAAAATATCAAGCTCCTTCAAATCCGGTAATGCTAAAAACTCAGTAGCGTGCGCGCCTCTTTTTTCGGGACTTAAATATCTGCCTTCCATATGAATACCAAGAATGTTAGCGCCGTCATATCCCTCATTTAATCTATTAGGATTAATTGCAAAAACAGAATTAATTAGCTTTGACATAGAAGTAGAAGCAAGTGTCGCCATTACAGATGTAGTGCCGTTTTTAGCATACACCTTGCGCATTTCCTTAATATTTTCCTCGCTTGCATCAGTAAAATCAAATCCACCAATACCGTGTGTATGCACATCAACCATACCGGGAATAAGATACTTACCGCTTATATCTACAACCTCACAGCCGTGAGGCACAAATCCGTTTGTAATATCTATAATAAATCCATCCTCGCAAATAACATTGCGCCTGACAAAGGACTCATTGTCAGAATTGAAGACATATCCGTTTATAAAAGCCTTCTTTGCCATATATACCCCCTATAATATAAATCTTTCAATATTATATTGTAACAGAAAAAATATAATATATCAAGTGTAAAAGCAAAAATTACCTATAAAAATTCAAAAGATATTATCTCGAAGCAAAATAGAGGGCAGAACCTACATCCTGCCCCCTACATCCTACATCCTAATCAACAATTAACCTCTTTATAAACTTCATTTTTCGGCAAATCTCTATCCTTAGCCACCGCCTTAATAGCATCCATCTTTTTCATTCCTTGTGCGACATAATATTCCACATGCTCCAAAATAGACAAATTAGTCCAAAAAGCGCCATCCTTAATTGCGCTTTCATCAGCGCCTTCAATTACAAGCACATATTCACCTCTTGGCGCATTTTCCCTGTAATACTCAATTGCGCCGCTTAATGTAGTTCTGATGATTTCCTCATTAAGCTTTGTAAGCTCTCTACAAAGCGCGATTTTTCTATCCCCAAAAATCTCAATAATATCATCAAGAGTTTTTGTCAGCTTGTGAGGCGCTTCATAGAAAATATGAGTACGGGTGTCGTTCTTTAGCTCATTTAGTCTTGTATTTCGCTCGTTTTTATTAGTGCTTAAAAATCCCTCGAAGCAAAATCTACCGGTAGCAAGAGCAGACAACGCAAGAGCATTTACACAAGCGCAGCAGCCGGGAATAGATGTAACAATAATATCATTTTCAGCGCACAGTCTTACTAAATCCTCACCGGGATCAGATATTGCAGGAGTACCCGCATCAGTAACCAATGCGCAGCTTTCTCCGTTTTTTAGCCTTTCAACAATAACAAGCCCTCTTTCACGCTTATTATGCTCAAAATAACTGACCATAGGCTTTGAAATTCCAAAGTAAGCAAGTAGCTTTCCCGTATTTCTTGTATCCTCAGCAGCCACAAAATCAACACCGCCAAGCACCTTTAAGGCTCTTTCGGTAATATCGGATAAATTGCCGATAGGAGTAGCCACTAAATATAGCGTACCGCCAACAATAGCATTTTTATCCTCATATGACGCATTTCTGTTTCCTGAAACTCTCATCTTAAATCCTCAATCTCACAATTTTCGTATATCCTACTGAATTCCTCAGTATATTCGGTAGTTCCATCCTTGTAAATATAAATCGGCTTGTCAATAACAAG
>JAFQAM010000091.1 GCA_017416885.1 Clostridia bacterium
AGGCTCCCTCCGGGAGGGAGCTGTCGCCGTAGGCGACTGAGGGAGAGCGCGTTACAATGAAGTTTAATCTGATTTTATGTCGCGCGGGCTCCTTCCGTCACGCTTCGCAGTGCCCTCCAAAGCTCATTTCATTCGCTTCGGGTGCCCCCTTCCTCCCGGAGGAAGGCTTTTAGTTAGTTCCATTATACAATAAATCGGCAGAGGAAACAATCCCTCTGCCGAAATTTTTGTGCTTGTAAGTTCTCCGTTAAGAACAACAGAGAAATTGCGGTTAGGTTGTTTTTATAGCTTCGATTTGGCTTTTCTTAAATACTCAATTGATGCATCAGTAGCCTTAGCTTCATTTTTAAATTTATGCTTATTTAAAATCTTATCTATTGCATTTACTGCGCTTCCGTCTAACGCAGAAACAGCAGAATTATAAGCGCACAAATAAGATGTCATATCACCGTTATGCTCACTGATTATCATTTTTGCAATAGAACCGTAGAAAATAAAATACCTCATTTCTTTTTCAAATGTGTCAGCTTCGCATACATCATTATAAAGCGCGCTTAATTCCTCTGTATAAGAAAAATCATTTATGTGCAATTCCATACGCAAAATATTCATAGACAAGCTTGATAAATAACCGCTTTTATCCTGTGTGGCTTTTAACGCATTTTTATATGCTTCCTTAGCCTCAATATACTTTTCATTGCTTTCATAAATAATGCCTAAGTTTAGATAAGAGCGCATCAAATCAATATAATCGGTATCACAATCAGACAAGCCGTACTCAATCATTTTAATTGCGCCCAAAAAATCATTTGCTTGAAGCTCACAAGCAGTCGTATAACAATGCTGACACCTTGAAGATTTAGGTACACGCCTAAGTGCTGCTTTAAACTCAGAAAACAGATCCTCTGAAAAACCATTCAATTCTAATTGTTCTTCTATTTCTGTTATTTTCATAATAGCTCTTTGACAACCTTCTCAAAATCTCTGTAATCATCAATAGTCAGATAATTAAAGTCCGACTTAAAAACCGACTCATCATTTCCGCCGTATCCGTAGTCATCACCAATATAAACCACATTTTCGTGATTTAAGCCGTTTTCCTTGCAATATAAATCCAACGCATAATACTTATTATAAGGCTTAGGCGACATATCAAAGGACGACGAGCCCCCTACAAAACCATTATAATCACTGAAAACAGAGCATACCTCATCATAAAATAAACGGCGCTTTTTTCTGTCAGGGTCAAAAGCAAGCTTATCCTCTTGTATTGCCTTAGTCCCTAAAATAGGGAAGGTAATACAGCCCGAAATATGATATTCTACATTATCCCCACGGTACTTTGTATATCCATACTTTTCTCTAAAAAAGTTTACCTTGCTTTCAATACTCTCTCTATCTACGGGAAAATTCAAATCCCTTTTAATATCCATACTACAAGTATCTTTATTATAAGTAGCATACTGTAATCCGTAGTTACCGATTATATCAATAGGATATTGCTCCATTTGATTAAAAATCCTCATAACCTGACCGGCGCCAACCATAATCAATTTGTACCTTTGTGATAGCATATCTAAAATATTCCTATGCTTTTCAGACAACTTTTCCTTGTGCTGAGTAAGAGTTCCGTCAAGGTCCATTGCCACAATTTTAATCTTGCTTACATCCATTGTAAATTTCCTCTAATTTCATTTTTATATCTTTAGGATTGTTGGTAGTAATCAGCCTTGCGCCGTATTTTACGCAAATTTCAAGCTTGCTTTTTTGTGTAATGCTTGCGCCAACCCAAGGCTCGATTCCTCGCTCAATCAAATAATTGTATAGCACTTTATTTTCATTATCAAAAATACAAGCGCAGTATAAATATTCATCTGGCGAAATATTAACATTTTGCATTTCCCAATAAGGATAAAAGCCGTGCAAAGGATATTTCTTACCGTGCTTCTTATATACATATTCAAGCACATACGCATCAAAGCTGTTAATCAAAATCCTATCGCCAAAGCCGTATTCCTCAACTAATAAAATCACATCATCAATGCATTTTTCACATCTTTCAACATTGCTTTCACTGTAATATTCCTTAATCTCAATATTTACAGTAATATCAGTGTCTTTAATTAAATCAAAAAGCTCTCTTAGCGTAGGAATTTTTTCATAATTTTGACTATCTCCACAGTTAAGCAGTCTAAGCTCCTCAAAGCTCATATCCTTAACATATCCGTGACCGTTTGTTGTCCTGTCAACCTTATCATCGTGAATTAAAACAAGATATCCGTCGCTTGATAAACGCACATCCGTTTCAATCATATCAGCGCCGTTTTTAATTGCCATTTTAAACGCAGTCATAGTATTTTCATAATAATTATAGCTATCCCCACGGTGTCCCGCAACAGTCATATACTTATCGTTAGTCAATCTCATTTTCTACTCCAAATAAATCATAATACATCCACAAAACAGTGTATCTGTCCTTCAAATCCTTAGCATAATGAATAGCGGTGTTAATCTTATCCTTGCCATAAAGATTGTAAAACTCACTCAAATCAATCTCAGCAATTTCAAGCATCCTTATAATTTCGTCAGGCGTAGGCATCTCACTTAAAATATCTCTGATTTCATCTTCCTTTGCCTTATATATGGAAAGCCTATCCTTATAATTGCCAATCCTATCCTGTAATTTAATACATTCATCTGCAATCACACTGTAAACCTCTTTCATTTTGCTTTCATAAGCGCTTCTTTCCATCTTATAACTACTTGACGGAAACTCATTATTCAAAATAAATTCTCTTATTTTACTTGTAATAACAGTAGAATAAACAACATCAATTCCGTGTGGAAAATATTCCTCTCCGTTAATAATTCCCGTAATTTCAAAAAAGTGCGATAAATGATGCTCACTACCCGATGCAGGTCTTGAAGTAGTAGCAAAGCTCATCATAATACCCACAATCATAAGAGCCTCAGTCAAAATTTTAACACTGTTTTCATCTCTTTTTAAAAGTCCCGACGCAACATCAAGAGTCTTTAAAATCATATCATATGTAGTGTCATAAATATATTTGCAAAAATACTCCCCATTTACCGCCGTTGCAAGCTTCCAATCGTTAAGAGCAGAGTATTTACCGATAATATCCCCATATCCTGCCTTAATCATATCCATAGGAGCATTTTTCAATACTTCCGTATCTGCTATAATAGCATAAGGCAAGGTTGCAGAAACAGTTTCCTTCATTCCCTTTAAAATCATAGCAGCCCCACTTGAAGCATAACCGTCCATTGACGGAGCAGTAGCAACAACCATATATGGAATATGAGCAAAATGTGCAACATATTTGCATAAATCCTGTATAACTCCCGAGCCAATACCGATTATTAAATCCACGCCGTCAAGCTCTTTTCTTACAGTCTCAATTGCATCCTCATCAGGAATAACAACGCTTTTACCGCTGAAAATAACCTTTTTGTAGTCCTTTCCACTTAAAGCGTTTTCAACCTTATCACCGCTTGCCAAAAAAGTATTTTCATCAGCCACAACTAAAATTTGACCGTAATTTCTGCAAAGCTCACTTAAATGAGCGCAAGCATCCTTTTCAATATAAATATACTTAATAGTGCAATTATGCATTCTACCGCACGCATCACACTTAACACCGTTAAGAATAGAATTAATATCCATATTTATCTCCCATAGTTGACAATTTTTTATATTTACATTATAATATTTTTAATATAAAATTTCAACAAGAAAAATCAAATTATAAAAATACTTTTATTAGCAAAAGCGAGCCTTGCAAAACTAAATACATAAATTGCAATGAACACCACCAAAACCAAAAGCGGAATAGAAATTTTAAATATATTCTTGAAATTTGTCAAAATAACATGTTGACAAAATTAATTTAGCGTGTTAAAATCAAATTGCTAAAAGATAGATATTTAAGGAGAGAATTATGAGAAATTTAACAATCAAAAGAAATAAAGCTGGGGCTGGATGTGCTGGCAAACTTAAGGTGTATATCGAGGATCATAATGCAGGAGAGATAGAAATTAATGGTGTGCCATGTAGAAAAATTGGAACATTAAAAAATGGCGAAGAAAAAACCTTTTCAATCGACGAAAATGAGCAAAAGGTATTTGTTATATTTGATACTATGAGCAAAAATTACTGCAATGATTACTATAAGGTTCCTGCGGGAAGTGAGGATGTTTCTCTTAGTGGAAAATGCAAATTTAATCCCGCAGCAGGCAATGCTTTTCGTTTTGACGGTGTTACAGATGAGGAAGTTTTGCAAAATAGAAAAAGCGGCAACTCAAAGGGAGTCGTCGTTTTGATTGTGGCTATCATAGTAGGATTTGTAATCGGCTTTTTGATGACAAGAGGCGGACTTAATTAAGTGAAAAACACACTTCGGTGTGTTTTTTATTATATTGACTTTTTTTATCTAATGTGATATTATAAAGATGAAAGAGAGGGATGAAAATGATACTTGCCATTGATATAGGTAACTCAAATATTCACATAGGATATTTTGAAAAGGAAAAGCTTATTTGCAAATTCGATATAGCCACAAAATCAAACGCATCCATAGACGAGTACGCTCTTTATTTAAAGCTTTTATCAAAAGAAAATAATGTAGATATATCCTCTTTAGAGGGGGCTGTAATCGGCTCGGTTGTTCCCTCAATAACTGAAAAAATCAAAAAAGCAGTTAATAAAATTACAGACGCTCCAATTATGTTAGTAGGCCCAGGTATCAAAACAGGCTTTTCAATCAAGCTTGATGATCCATCCGAATTAGGCGCAGATTTAGTCGCCAACTCGTCAGGCGCAATAAAACAGGTGGGCTACCCTGTAATAATTGTAGATTTAGGCACAGCCACCACCGTCTCCGCAATAGATAAAACAAAATCTTATGTAGGCTGCTATATTATGCCGGGTATACAGTTAGGACTTGACGCGTTGCATAAAACCGAATTGCTCCCCGAGGTTTTTGCTGATAATACAGTACCGATTATGGGTAAAAACAGTATTGACTCAATGCGCGCAGGCGTAACCTTCGGTACAGTTATGGCGTGCGACGGCTTTATTGATGCATACATAAGAGAATTAGACCTGCCGGATAACACACCAATCGTTGTAACAGGCGGATATGCAAAGGGCTTACTTTCTTATTTTGAAAAAAAGGTTACTTATGTAGAGGACCTTACTCTGAAGGGACTTAATACAATATATTTAGCTAACAAAAAAAGGTAATTATAGCGCTATGCAAGAGTATCACAGAATTGTGAATTCTATGCAAAAATGCGCTGATTACATAAATTCAAATTTCGCCGTACTTACAGTGGTAAGACGACAGTAAGGAGAGTGTTATGAGAACACAAAACAACAAAATTTTAAGAATGACCGAGCTTGGCATACTGCTTGCCCTTGTAGTCGTTCTACAATCCATTTCAAGCTTAGGCGTAGTAACAATTTGCCTGTGCTTAATTCCAATCACTATGGGCGCAATGCTTCTTGATTGGAAGGGCGGCGCAATTTTAGGCTTCGCTTTTGGCATTATCGCGCTGTTTTGGGGAATAGTAGGCAAGGATGTATTCACCCTCTACCTGTTTTCCGCAAACCCGATTATGACAATACTGATTTGTATCGTCAAGGGCACACTTGCAGGCATTGTTCCCGCATTACTTTATAAGTGGCTATCAAAATACGAGTACAAAAACAGCAAGCTTATTGCAAGCATAGTAGCATCATTATCTGCGCCGATAGTAAATACAGGCATTTTCGCAATCGGTTGTATGATTATTAAAAACGATGTTACATCAGTTGCAGGACAATTAGGCGTTAGCGCCGACAATTTTGTAACATTACTTTTTGTTGTGCTTATCGGCTTTAATTTCTTTATTGAATTTGGTGTAAACGCAGTATTTTCACCTGCGCTTCATAAGCTGACAACACTTTTAAATAAAAGACTTCTCAAATAATAAAAATTGCTCCTCGGAGCAATTTTTTTGTTATTATATATTGACAAATTAATAATTAGTGCTACAATAGTAATCGTTTATTTTATAATTATCATCGAGGCGAAAAATGTTCATTAAAAGGTATATAGCCATATTGAAAAATGAATTTCGTGGCTATAATTCAAAGAAATTTTCAAAGGATTTACTTGCAGGACTTACAGTAACCGCAGTAGCATTACCCTTAGCACTTGCATTCGGTATCCAATGCGGAGCAAGCGCAGAGGCGGGACTGATCACCGCGATTATTGCAGGACTTGTAATAGGCGCGCTTTCAGGCGCATCATACCAAATCAGCGGACCAACAGGCGCAATGTCAGCCGTGCTTATCGGCGTTGTGTCCTCACAGCTTGGCTTAAAGGGAGTTTTTGTTGTTTCCCTTATTGCAGGCTTACTGATTTTAGTATGTGCCGCTTTAAAATTAGGTAAATATGTATCTAAAATCCCCCGTCCTGTAATCACAGGCTTTACATCTGGAATCGCTTTAATTATCGCATTCGGTCAGGTTCAAAACTTTTTCGGGCTTCCGAATCTTGCAGAAAAAAGCGAAAATTCCTTTGTAAATATCATCTATTTTATTAAAGAAGGCTTTAAGCTAAACCTTAACGCATTACTTATCGGCTTAATAGTAGTTGTAGTTATGATAGCGTGGCCAAAAAAGCTGAACGCAATTATTCCATCATCATTAGTTGGCATAATTATAGCCACACTTGTATCGCTAATTCCCGTTTTTGGCGATGTTAAGGTGGTTGGTGAAATTCCAAAGAAAATTTTTCTTGATGATAGATTTTCCTTCGCATCTATTGAATGGAAAAGCTTCCTTTCCTATATATCCCCCGCAATTAGCATTACCGCCCTTGCAATTATCGAAAGCTTGCTTTGCGGAGCATCTGCATCAAAAATGAAAAATGAGGATTTTGATGCTAACCAGGAATTAATTGCGCAAGGAATAGGCAATATAGTAATACCGTTCTTTGGCGGAGTTCCTGCAACCGCCGCAATTGCAAGAACAAGCGTAGCAATCAAATCAGGCTGCCAGACAAGATTAGTAAGCATCATCCACGCACTTGGCTTGCTTGCTTCAATGTTCTTATTAGGCCCTGTAATGGCAAAAATACCGCTTTCAGCATTAGCGGGAGTATTAATGGTTACCGCTTGGAGAATGAACGAATGGAAATCCATTAAAGAGATTTTCTCTAAAAAATACTATATAGCAATATCAGAATTTTTAATTACAATGATTGCAACAGTAGCATTTGACTTAACAGTAGCAATTATAATCGGTATTTTATTCTCAATCATCTCATACCTAATCAGCGTTAAATTTAAGCCGAGAAAAACAGTAATCAGCCAAAATGAAACATTTGCTAAAAATGAAATTAATATCGACGGAGCAATTTTCTTTAATAACACAGAGAAAATCGAAAAGCTGATCCTTTCAAGCAACGCGCCAAAAACTATAATATCACTTGAAAATGTTATCTATATTGACGCATCCGCAATTGAGATGCTGACCGAAGCCAAGCATATGCTAAGCGAAAGCAAAAAAACACTGATTATCCACACACCAAGCGACAAAATTACAAAATTTATGTCTAAAACAGACTTAATAGACGAATATACACCGTTTAATATAGAGGAATAAAATGAAAAAATATACAACAGTATTATTTGATTTAGACGGCACCTTAACCGATCCGGGCGAGGGCATTGTCAATTCCGTAGC
>JAFQAM010000011.1 GCA_017416885.1 Clostridia bacterium
GCTTGAAAAATCTGCTCCTCTTGATTTTTGAGCATTCATAATTTTGCCTGTTTCGTCAATAAGAGTAGGAATAAAGCGAAGCGCAATAGTCATCATCCTTGCAAATTCGTGAATAGGTAGTTTAATTTTTTTAAGCGGTGCAAGTCCTGTTTCGATTCCGTCAGTTAACTCAATTGGTGTTGTTGTATATGAGAAAAACAAGCTTGTTCCAATTAAAAGAGTGATAATTCTGACAGCTAAAATACCTGCGTTAATTAAGCCCTCTACATAAATGTCAACTCGCCATACATTTGGGATAATTACAGCGCCCCAAAGATAGTTATCTCCCTTTGTAAAGAAAATATTGAGTATAGCCGTAAAAAGAATAATTATAACAAGAGGCTTTAATCCCTTAAAAATTACTCTGAACGGCACTCTACTGATAATTACAAAAAAGGTAATTAATGCTACCAGCAAAACGAAGGCGTAAATATTTTTTGCGACAAAGGTTGCTACTAAAAAGATTATCACAAATAATAGCTTAGTTCTTGGATCAAGCTTATGAACACAGGAGTTTGCTTCATAATACTGTCCTAAGGATACATCAAAGCCCATTTTTGTCACCTCTCAAATATTCCTTGATAGCGCATAAAGCACCGTCAACCGTATAAATGCCTGTTGGTATATCAATACCCTTTTCGTTAAGAAGGTGCATAACTGTTGTAATTTCGGGCACATCAAGGCCTGCATCTGTTAGCATTTGCTTTTTTGAAAAAACCTCTTTACAGTTACCGTGCATAATAAGCTCGCCGTGTGACATTACATCAATTGTATCGCAATACATAGCCATATCCTCCATACTGTGGCTGACAATGACTACACTTTTACCGCTTTTTTCGCGGTATTCCTTAATGCCGCCTAAGATTTCTCGTCTGCCTCTTGGATCAAGACCGGCTGCGGGCTCATCAAGAACTAAAACATCATGGTCCATCGCCATGACTCCCGCAAGAGCAACTCTTCTTTTTTGTCCGCCTGATAAATCAAAGGGGGATTTTTCAAGAGTTTCCTTTGTAATACCGCAAAAACGAGCGCTTCGTTCAACTCTTTCCTTGATTTCATCTTCAGAAAGCTTCATATTTCTTGGTCCGTATGCGATATCCTCCCATACAGTATCGGCAAAAAGCTGATATTCGGGGTATTGCATAACCATACCGACAGTAAATCTTACCTTGCTGATTTCCTTTGGCTTTTCCCAAATATCCTTACCGTGAATAAGAACCTTACCGCTATCAGGACGGAGTAATCCGTTAAACATTTGCACAAGAGTAGATTTACCTGAGCCTGTATGTCCAATTATGCCCGTTATACAATTTTCTTCAATTTTCAAATTAATGTTTTTAAGTGCGTGGATTTCATAAGGCGTTTTTTTGCCGTAAACAAATCCCACATCTACTAATTCAATAATTGACATATTTATTTTCTCTTTTCTATTTCCTTTTTAATCATCTCTGTACAGGTATCCATATCGCATACCATCAGAGGAATATTAAAATCCATTTCCTTATTCAGTCTGTCTATTAGCTCAATGGACTGTGGCACCTCAAGTCCTACGCTTATTAAAGCCTCGGGCTGAGTAAACACATCGTTTGGTGTGCCCTCCTTGAAAATTTCGCCATTTTTCATAACGACAACCCTATCCGCCTGGATAGCCTCGTTCATATAGTGAGTGATTAAAATTATAGTGATACCCTCTTCCTTATTAAGACGGAGAATAGTGCTCATAACCTCTTTTCGCCCAATAGGATCAAGCATTGCGGTTGATTCGTCAAAAATTATGCATTTTGGCTTCATAGCGATAATTCCGGCTATTGCTACTCTTTGCTTTTGTCCGCCTGACAATTTGTGAGGAGCGTGACGCGCATATTCGGTCATTCCAACTATCTCAAGAGCCTCATCTACTCTTTTACGAATTTTCGTCGGCTCAACGCCTAAATTTTCAGGGCCGAATGCAACATCCTCTTCAACAATGGTAGCCACTATTTGATTATCGGGATTTTGGAATACCATTCCAATTTTCTTTCTGACCTCAAAAATATCATTATCGGTAATATTCTCGTCTGTTATATCCTTGCCCTCTATTAAAATCCTACCGCGGTTAGGTGTAAGCACCATATTTATAAGCTTTGCGGTTGTGGATTTTCCCGAGCCGTTATGTCCTAAAATGGCAACAAATTCACCCTCATTAATTTCAAGGGAAACATCGTTAACTGCAAACATATCCCCCTCATTTTCATATGTGGGATATTTGAAGCTAACATTTTCAAGTCTGATTAAAGGTTCCTTCATTTATCGTATATTTCCTTTATCGCTTTTATCGATTAATTATCTTTATTTTGAGTTGTCGGCTATCCATCTTGCGCTTGCTCCACAAGGCAAATAGCTCTTTGTTTGTGTTACAGGTAAAGCAAGCTCTCCTGTTTCAGCTCTACCGCCGTGCTTCTTAACTATTTCCACATCTAAAACATATCCCATTGTAAGCGGGCTAAGTCCTGTTGTGTAGGAGTTTATAAGCATAAAGAGTGGATCATCAGACATTACCTTTTCACAAAGGGAAACAAAGTCGCAAACAGCATCCTCTAATTTCCAAATCTCGCCCTTTGGACCTTTTCCATAGGATGGTGGATCCATAATAATGCCGTCATATTTATTGCC
>JAFQAM010000092.1 GCA_017416885.1 Clostridia bacterium
CGATAGGAACAATAAAGGCAATATGATTTTTCAGCCCCTCACTGTATATAAATGAAATAACAAGGGGAGCAAGCATTAAAACGCCCTCTAAAATCATAATTTTGCCAAGCACCTTACCAAGCAATTTATAATTCATAGTTCACCTTAATCAAGTATATCGTTTAAATCGTCAAAATTCTTATGTGTTGTTACAACAATTACATTATCGCCGCGCATTATAACAGAGTTACCGTCAGGTATAATTACCTCATTTTCTCTTATGATGCAGGCAATAAGACAATTTTCCTTGGTTTTAACGGTTTTTAAAGGCTTATTGAAGAATTTTTCTTCTTTTTTAGCTAAAAACTCAAGCGCTTCAACTCTGTCATTAACCAAACGGTAGAGAGTCAAAACATTGCTTCCTCTCTTGTTTGTCAAGGCTCTGATATAGCTGATGATTCTATCCGCCACAATTCTTTTTGGCGAAACAGTATTTTCAATTCCCAGCTCTCCGAGCATATCGTAAAGATCGTCATTCTTGATTTGCGTAATAGTCTTAGTCACATTCATCTTGTTTGCAAACATTGATACAATCATATTTTCCTCATCAATGTCCGTCAGAGCCACAAACGCATCCATAGCATCAATGCCTTCTTCCATAAGAAGGTCGTGCTGCGTTCCGTTACCGTGAATAATAGTAACCTTAGGAAGAATGTCCGCAAGCTCCTCAGCGCGTCTTAAATTGCTTTCAAGAAGCTTGATATTATATTTTTTCTTTGATAAATCCTCTGCAAGATAATATCCGATCTTATCACCGCCAACAATCATAACATTCTTAAACGGCGATTTTTCAAGCTTAGCCTCAGCTAAAAAGTCACGAAGTGAATTTGCATCTGATGTAAAATGCACTCTGTCACCAAGCTCAAACATAAATGTACCTGACGGAATAATAACCTCGTCACCACGCTGCACAGCGCATACAAGCACTTTAGTATTAAGCTTTCTGCCAAGAGAAATAAGCGTTTCACCAATAAGTGAGCAGCCTTCGTCCACCACAATTTCAGCAAGAAGAGCCTTGCCCTTTGCAAAGTGCTCCATTTGAGCAATAGAAGGCAGGTTAATAAGATTGAAAATTTCCTCAGCAGTCTCCTTTTCGGGATTTACAATCATTGAAATTCCAAGCTCATCCTTCATATCGCTGATTTGTTTTCTGTAATCGGGATTTCTTACACGGGCAATAGTATTATTAACTCCCGCTTTTTTTGCGGTAAGACAAGCAAAAACATTTAACTCATCACTGTTGGTGAGGAAAATAGCAAGGTCGGTATCCTTAATACCCGCCTCAATTAAAATATCCATACAGGCGCCGTTGCCAACTATACCTGTAACATCATATTTCTCGATCATATTTTCGACCTTGTCCTTGCTCTCGTCAATTATAACGATTGTATGTCCCATTTGGGAAAGACTTCTTAAAATTGTTTTACCAATCGTTCCTAAACCAACGATAACTATTTTCATATAAGCACCTCCCATGAAACGATTATTTACATTATACCACTTTTTAATATAAAATGGAAGAATAAAACTGAAAATTATTATAAATGTATCAAAATGCGAAAAAAGTCATATTATGTAATGAACGACAAAAATCGTTCGGAAGGAGACTCAATATGAGATTTGACGGAAACAGCAGATACTCCCAAAGAGCAGATTATGAGCAGCTTTCACAGCTTCTTGGCATAAATTCAAGACCAAGTCCAAGAATGGAGCAAGGACAAAATCAAGCCGCAAATAATGATACCTGTGTCTGCAAAAGCAATACTCACTTAGCAATGGTATATCCTGTAAAGCAGGATTTTTGCGATATTTACGATGTTGAAATAGCGCTTGTAAACGGAACGATATTCAATCAATTAAATAAACCGTTTTACCCCACAGGCTGCTCAGGTAAAATGAAGGAGGGATGCTTATGATGAATTCAAGAGAAAGACTCTTAAAGCAAATCCAAGCA
>JAFQAM010000093.1 GCA_017416885.1 Clostridia bacterium
ACAGCTCCAAAAGCTTGCTGATAAGGGCATTGTTAATATGAGCACAGACCAGCTTGGTTACGGTTATATCGGTATCAACGCAGGTAAGGTTGAGGACCTTGAGCTTCGTAAGGCTATTATGGCTGCTATGAATACTGCTCTCGGTAAGCAATACTATGTAACAGGTACAGCGGAAACAATTTACTGGCCAATGTCACTTGTATCATGGGCGTACCCAATGGACGGTAACGCGCCTGACAGAGATAACGGCAAGGAATATATTGCAATCAACTTTAACAGAGAAGACGCAATCACAATGATTAAGGATTATATGGCACAGGCAAATGTATCCGAGGGCGACTCAAAGCTTAAGCTTACATTTACAATCGCAGGCGCAAATGTTGACGATCACCCATGCTATACAATCTTTATGGAAGCGCAATCAATCCTTAATGAGTGCGGATGGGACATTTCAGTAGTTCCTGATACACAGGCTCTTACAAAGCTCTCAACAGGCTCACTTGCAGTATGGGCAGCAGCTTGGGGCTCAACAATCGACCCTGATATGTATCAGGTTTACCACAAGGATTCAACAGCTACAAGCACACTTGCTTGGGGCTACCGTGAAATCAAGTCTAACCAATCCAAGTACGAGGAAGAAAACGCAATCCTCGGTCAGCTCAGCGATGTAATTGACCGCGCTCGTGAAACAGACAATAAGGACGAAAGAAAAGAATTATATAAGGAAGCAATGGGCTATGTTCTCGACCTCGCAATCGAGCTTCCTGTATATCAAAGAGATGTCCTCTACGCATTCGACTCCAATATTATTGACAAAGACTCACTTCCATCTAAGGAAGAGCTCAACCCATACTCAAGCCCACTTGATAGAATTTGGGAACTTGAATTTGCTGAGTAATCAGCAAATTCAGCCGCCAACCGCCAGCTGTTAGCCGCCAGCAAGATAAGCTCGCGTTGCAACAGCATTCAGCGGTTAGTGGTTAGCCGTCAGCAAAACAGAAAATGCTGATGGTTACTGTTTATGGTAAACCAGGATAACTTATAAATAGCAATGTAGGCAAACAGTCGGTTGTTAGTAAGATTATAAAACAAATCTTACTAACTGCTGACGGCTAATAGCTGAAAGAGAAGCGTTAATCAAATTTCGCTAACTGCTGACGGTTAATAGCTGAAAGAGAAGCGATAATCAAAACTCGCTAACTGCTGACGGCTGGCGGCTGACTGCTATTTATTCGTTCAACGAATAAATTTTAATTGGAGTAATTATGCTAAAATACATACTTAAAAGATTAGGGCTTGCAATACTTATCCTGCTTGGCGTATCGCTGATTATCTATACGCTGATCAGATGTATGCCTGTAAGCTTTATTGACGATAAAATAGCACAGTTAAGCCAAGGCGGAGCAACCATTCCCGAGGAGACCGTACAAAATATGAAAAAGCTTTACGGTCTTGAGGATGATTCCTTTAAGGGAATTATTATGGGATATTTAAATTGGCTGAAAAACTTGTGTAAATTTGATTTTGGAACAAGCTTTAAATATGGTGTTCCTGTAACACAGGTTATTAAGGAGCATATGGGCGTATCCTTTGCCGTAGCTCTTATTGCCACCATATTTGAATTTATGATAGCAATACCGCTTGGTGTTACTGCCGCAACACACCAATACTCAATTCGTGACTATGTAGTTACGATTTTAGTAATGATAGGTATTTCACTTCCATCATTCTTCTTTGGACAGCTTTTAAAAGATATTTTCGCAATGAAGCTTGGATGGTTCCCACCGTCAGGTATCCTTGACGGTACACAGTCACTAACAGGCGGCGCTTTACTTCTTGACTACGCAAGACATATGTTCATACCAATCCTGACCGTTGTAATATTAAGCATCGGCGGACGAATGAGAATGACAAGAACAAATATGCTTGAGGTTCTTAACTCTGACTACATCAGAACAGCAAGAGCAAAGGGCTTAAAGGAAAAGAAGGTTATTTATAAGCACGCATTCAGAAATACACTTATTCCGCTTGTAACATCACTCGCAGGACTTCTGCCGTCGCTTTTCTCAGGCGCGATTATCACCGAACAGGTATTTGACCTACCGGGTATCGGTAATAAAGCATTCCAAGCCATGGTAGCGGCAGATATTCCGTTCATTATGGGATATAATATGTTCCTTGCATTGTTAAGCGTAATAGGCGTATTGCTTGCCGACCTTATGTACGCTTGGGTTGACCCAAGAGTTAAGCTTTCATAAGTGAGGTACAGCTATGACAAATAATAACATTAAAGGGGAGGACGCAGTAATGGAAATTAAAGATGAAAATATATCTGTAAAAAATGCCATTTTAAAGGGCGAGCCAACCCAAGACAATAAAATCAAGCTTAATTTATCAAGCATTGACACAAGAACAAACGACCAAAGAGAAAAGCAAAATGACGAAGAGGAGCTTCACGAAAACTCCGTAAAGCTTATGACACCTATGCAAATGGTGCTCCGTCGCTTCTTCCGTTCAAAGCTCAGTATCGTTGGCTTAATTATGATAGTAGCGCTGTTCCTTTTCTGTTGGTTAGGTCCTGTAATCTATACAAAATGGGACTCAACAGAGGTTGATAACACAGGTAAGGTAGAATACACCTACACACCTGTAAAGGACGCAGAGGGCAACATTTTATTCTATCAGGTAGTTGAAACAGGCAAAACAAATAACTTCTTTGCAAAGCCTGACTCAAATCACCCAATGGGCACAGATAAAAATGCCCGTGATGTGCTTGCAAGACTTATGGTAGGCGGACGAATTTCACTTGCAATAAGCTTCCTGTCTGTATTTGCAATCACACTTTTAGGCGTAATATTCGGCGGTATTTCAGGCTATTTCGGCGGCGCTATTGATAATATTATAATGAGAATTTGTGATATTTTAATGTGCTTACCGGGCTTCCCAATCCTACTTATAGTAGGTACGCTTGTTGAGGCGGCGGGAATAGACCTTCAATACAGAATTTACTACCTAATGGGCTTCCTAACGCTTATATCCTGGTCAGGAACCGCCCGTCTTGTAAGAGGACAAATCTTATCACTCCGCGAACAGGAATATATGGTAGCCGCTGAGGCTATGGGATATTCCACAGGCAGAAAAATCTTTAAGCACTTAGTACCTAATGTAATGCCGCAGCTTATCGTTCAGATGACACTCAGCTTGGGCAGTATGATTCTTTATGAAGCATCACTTTCATACTTAGGCTTAGGCGCTCCCGAGGAGTATGCCGCTTGGGGTACTATGATTAACTCCGCAAACGATGTAAACATTCTACAAAACTACTTTAATATATGGGGACCTCCGGGCATCTGCATTATTATCGCTGTTTTAGGCTTCAACTTTGTTGGTGACGGTCTAAGAGATGCTCTTGATCCTAAGATGAGGAGGTAACTATGGCAGAAAAGCATTATTTAACAGGCAAAGAAATTCGCAAAATTGCTAAGGAAAACAAAAAAGCAATGATGGCTCTTGAAAAAGAGAAGTGGAAGAAAAAGCCCGAAAGCGAATTTTTAACTACAATGAAGGATGAAAATAACATCCTTGAAATTGATAATCTTAATACATACTTCTTTACCGACCAAGGCGTTGTTAAAGCGGTAAACGGCGTTTCATTTAATATTCCGCTTCATAAAACCGTCGGTATCGTAGGCGAGAGCGGATGCGGAAAAAGCGTAACAAGTATGTCTGTTATGCGTCTTTTACAAGGCCCGCAGGGACAGATTGCAAGCGGCGAAATCCGCTTCAAGGCATCAGACTATAAAAGAGATGCAAAAGGCAATCCTATCGCCACAGGTACGGACGAAAACGGAAATCCTATATACGAAACAGAGGAAAAGATTTACGATATTGCCAAAATGCCTATGAACGAAATTCATAGAATAAGAGGCAGACAAATCTCAATGATTTTCCAAGAGCCTATGACCTCGCTTAACCCTGTATTCACAATCGGTAATCAGCTTGATGAGGTAACATTCATTCATCAGCCGGGAGCGACTAAGGAAAGCGCAAAGGCTAAATCCCTTGAAATGCTTAACCTTGTAGGTATAGCAGCCCCCGAGCGTGTCTATAATTCATATCCGCACGAATTATCGGGCGGTATGCGTCAAAGAGTTATGATTTCAATGGCGCTTGCTTGCGATCCGAGACTTATTATCGCAGACGAGCCTACAACAGCCCTTGATGTAACTATCCAGGCGCAGATATTAGAGCTTCTCCGCGACCTTAAGGAAAAGATGGACGGCTCAATTATGCTTATCACTCACGACCTTGGCGTTATTGCAGAAATGGCGGACTATGTGGTTGTAATGTACGCAGGAAGAGTAATTGAAATGGGCACAGTAAGAGAGATTTTCCATAATCCAATGCACCCATATACAATAGGACTTCAAAAATCAAAGCCTACAATGCAATCGGATTCTGATACGCTTTTCAATATCCCGGGCAATGTTCCTAACCCGATTAATATGCCTAAGCATTGCTTCTTTAAGGAAAGATGCGACAAGTGTATTAAAAAATGTGGCGGGGAGTATCCACAAATGATAAAAATCAGCGATACACACTTCGTTGCGTGTCACTTATATGAGGAGGGCGAAAATGAGTAACCAGACAGAAAAGCAGCCTATCCTTGAGGTTAGAAATTTAAGAAAAACCTTCCCTATTAAAAAATCAATAACAGGAAAGGTGCTTCAGGAGCTTGTCGCGGTTGATAACGCATCATTCACACTTAACGCAGGCGAAACACTTGGTATCGTTGGCGAAAGCGGATGCGGTAAAACCACAATGGGCAGAACAATATTAAAGCTTCATCCGTCAAACGGCGGTGAAATCATATTCAACGGCGAGGACATAACAAATTATAATACAAAGCAGATGCGTCCTATCCGTACAAAAATGCAAATCATTTTCCAGGACCCATATTCCTCGCTTCCGCCAAGAAGCACAGTCGGCGATATCCTGTCTGAGCCTGTTTTGGTGCATAATATCGTGCCAAAATCACAGGTTAAGGAATATGTAATGGATTTAATGGAAAAATGCGGACTTCGCGATTATTACTACGAAAGATATCCGCACGAGTTCTCAGGCGGCCAAAGACAGAGAATTTGTATCGCAAGAGCATTGTCGGTTAAGCCTGACCTTGTAATCTGCGACGAGCCTGTTTCAGCCCTTGATGTGTCGATACAAGCGCAAATTATCAATCTTTTAAAGGACCTTCAAAAGTCAATGGGACTTACATATTTGTTCATTTCCCACGACTTGTCCGTTGTAAAATTCATTTCCGATAAAATCGGCGTTATGTACCTTGGCTCAATGGTAGAGTACGGCGCAAAGAAGGATATCTTTGATAATCCTCTGCACCCATATACAAAAGCATTGTTCTCAGCCATTCCAAACCCTAACCCCGATATCAAAATGAACAGAATAGTCCTAAACGGCGATATTCCTTCACCTGCCAACCCACCAAAGGGCTGTAAATTCCATACCCGTTGCCCACAAGCAATGGAAATCTGCAAAACAGAGTGTCCTAAATACAGAGAGTATGAGCCTGGACATTTCACAGCGTGTCACCTTTATCCACAAGAATAATGTGGATAAAGCGACATCCGCGTGAAATGTCAGCTAAATTTGCCCTTAGCCTATCAAAAAAATATAGCCTAACATAATCGGCAAATTTAATTTACCTTTTGCTTGTTTACAAGCAAAAATTTACCTATTTTGCGAACGCAAAATAATTTACCTGCTTTGCATCGCAAAGCAATTTACCTGAGACAATGAGGTTTGGTTAAGGAAAATTTGGAGCGGTAAATGTAATTTGGTATTCAGCAATTTTATTTGTCAAAGCTTAATGTTTTAGGTAAATTATTCCGCTTCGCTCCATAGGTAAATTACAAAACTACCGTTTTGTAGGTAAATTAATGCTCAAATGCTTTCGCATTAGGTAAATTACTTGCGAAGCAAG
>JAFQAM010000094.1 GCA_017416885.1 Clostridia bacterium
ATCTCAGAGCGAATAAATCCGTAGAGAATTTTTTCGAGCTTTGGCGCAGACAGTTAAAAAACTTTCAAGACAAAGGTCGGACAAAGGCTCGCGGATTTATCGTTCTGAGACAAATGTGTTCGATTCCCGTAAGGCTAGCCAAAAGAGACTCAGTTGAACTCGATTTTGAGAGACAAATAAAGCCTTATACTGCAACAAAAATCCTTGCCGATTTATTAATCGCCTACAAATTTTTGATTTGTCTAAGACTCTATTTGTTCTCTCAAAATTTGCTCGCAATCTACTAACGAATAATAGGCGAGAGAGTTTCAATAGAGAAAGGCGAAAGCATATAAAAATATGGTGAGGCTTTATCTGTTGGAAATATCCGTCTATTATCCGTTATAGACGAGTTCAACTGAATCTCTTTTGGCTAAGTCAAAAACATATTGTTTTTTATTAATAATTGTGCTAAAATACTTTTGATAAATTACTTTAGGAGAGTTTTTATGAGAGTAGCTATTGTTGACGATGATAATGAGCTTTTAGACAGCTTGTCAGGTCTTATTTCCAATGAGCTTTTGGCTATTGGTGACAGCTCTAAGAGGATTTCCAAATTTAATAGCGGCGAAGCATTTTTAGAGGTATTTAAGGCGGGGGATTTTGACCTTATTGTTTTAGATATTTTTATGGGCGGTATTTTAGGAATAGATGTGGCTCGCAAAATCCGTGAAAGCGACAATGACGCGCGTATTGTTTTCTGCACCACGAGTAACGAGTTTGCAAGCGAGAGCTATGAGGTTAATGCGCATTACTATTTACATAAGCCCTTTACTGAAAAAAGCGTAAAGTCTATGCTTGACAGGCTCAATCTTGACTCATATGAGGTGGCAAAGCATATTACTCTTTCAAATGGGCAGAGTGTTATTTTAAGAAATGTTATTTATACTGAATACTTTGGCCACAGCGTTACTATCCACTGCAAGCGCGGCGAGGATATTTCTGCAAGAGTGCTTCACTCTGAGGTTGAGAGCTTACTTTGTGAAAATTCATATTTCAGCTGCTGCACTAAGGGTGTCATTGTAAATTTTCACGAGGTTAAATCATTAAACGGCAATGACTTTTTAATGTCAAACGGTGATTTAGTGCCTATCAGCAGGCGCAAAAGCAAGGATGTTATTGACGCATATTCAAAATTTAAGTTTGATCAGCTCCGTAAGGAGGCATTGAAATAAATGAAATATTTAGAGGTAGCTATTTACGGATTGCTTAATCTTTCGTATTTAGTTTTGGCGATTTTGCCATTTTGGGGCAGGCTTCGCTTTTCTAAAAAGACTACATACTATTTTATCGGCGTATTCGGGCTTGTTCAGATTTTCTTTTCAGTCTGGGCGGGGCTTTGGGTTAACGAAAGCTATCGCGGTGTAATCAGCGGTGTGGCTCTGTTGGTGTATTTGATTTTCTTTTCAGTAATCATTAAGGCGCATTTTGGCAAGAAGCTATTTATGCTTATTATGCTTATCAACATTTCTTCTTTTATTAATATTGCGGGAAAGTATTTTGAAAATCTGCTTTTTGGTGATGTGGCTTGGGAAAAAACTTACGCTATAAGCTATTCTCTGTGCGTATTTTTGCTACAATTAGTTATTTTAATTCCTGTGGCTCTTTCAATTTACAAGCTATTCAAAAGCGCGATTGAAAACGAAATGGTGCGCTCTGCCTGGAAATATCTTTGGTTAATTCCCACAACATTTTATTTTGTTTGGTTTTTCCATGTTTATTCCTTACATCATTCGCCCACGGATTTTGCAATGAGTGGGGAGCATGTACTGTTCTTATTTATAGTTGATTTAGGCGCATATTTTGTTTACTATACTGCACTTAGATTTATTAAGGAGCTTGCAAAAAATGTGACGCTTGAGGAAAACAATTATCATCTTGCAATGCAGCATTTACAGTATGAAAACCTCAATGAAAGAATTTTAGAGGCAAGACACGCAAAGCACGATATTCGTCATCATATTACAATTATGTCCTCCTATCTTGCAAGCAAGGAATACGACAAGCTCGAAAAATATCTGAACAGCTACAAAAAGTCCTTGCCTGATGACAGGTCTATTTCGCTTTGTGAAAATCAGTCCATCAATGCTCTTTTAGTATATTTTGCAGGACTTAGCAAGGATGCGGAAATTGATTTCAAGGCGCGGGCGAAAATTCCTGCTGAAATCAGTATTGAGGAAAATGACGCTTGTGTGGTTTTAGGAAATCTTTTGGAAAACGCATTACACGCCTCTTATGTTTATAAGGGGGAGGATAAGGAAATATCTGTGGCTATTGATTACAGTGACGGGTGTATGCTTATTGCAATTGACAACACCTTTAACGGAAAGCTGAAAAAGAGCTTTGACGGTGGACTTTTAACAACTAAAAAGGGCGGTACGGGTGTTGGCCTTGAGTCGGTAAAGAATATTGCTAAGAGCTATAACGGTATATTTAACTATGAGGTTAAGGGAAATAAGTTCTGCGTATCGGTTATGCTTAATAGTAAAAAATAATCCTTCATTTATATGAAGCAGCAAAAAGAAGCCTGATTTTTTCAGGTTTCTTTTTATATATACTTGAAATGCGTTTTTTAGTGTGGTAAAATCTATAAAATGATATTTTATGAGGTTTGTTATGGAATATAGAATTGAAAAGGACTCTATGGGTGAAATCAAGGTTGCCTCAGATGCATATTGGGGCGCGCAAACGCAAAGAAGCCTTGAAAATTTCAGAATCGGATATGAAAAAATGGATTTATCTTTAATATGCGCTCTTGCCGAATTGAAGCTTGCCTGCGCAAAAGCGAATTATTTTTTCAAGCCTGAAAAAATGACTGCGGAAAAGCTTTCAATAATTGAAGGTGTTGTTATAGGAGAAATACTTGAATACAAGCTTTATGACAGCTTTCCGCTTACTGTATGGCAGACAGGCAGTGGCACGCAGACAAATATGAATGTTAACGAGGTTATTGCTAACCGCGGTAATGAAATTGCGGGTAAAAAGCTACTTCATCCAAATGATGATATAAATATGTCTCAATCCTCAAATGATGTTTTTCCGTCAGCTATGCATATTTGCGCGATTTATGAAATTACAATGAATTTAATTCCTGAAATTAAGAGGCTGATTAAGACATTTAAGATGCTTGAAAAAAA
>JAFQAM010000095.1 GCA_017416885.1 Clostridia bacterium
AAGCGGAATAATTTACCTTTAGTGCCTTTGGCACTAACTACTTGCTTCGCAAGTAATTTACCTAATGCGAAAGCATTTGAGCATTAATTTACCTACAAAACGGTAGTTTTGTAATTTACATATGGAGCGAAGCGAAATAATTTACCTAAAACATTAAGCTTTGACAAATAAAATTGTTGAATACCAAATTACATTTACCGCTTCCAATATTACTTGACCAAACCTCATTGCCTCAGGTAAATTGCTTTGCGATGCAAAGCAGGTAAATTATTTTGCGTTCGCAAAATAGGTAAATTTTTGCTTGTAGACAAGCAAAAGGTAAATTAAATTTGCCGATTATGTTAGGCTATATTTTTTGATAGGCTAAGGGCAAATTTAGCTATAAAAAATGCGAGCTGAAAATCAGTTCGCATTTTTTATATACTCATCAATGTCGTTAATTATATAGTTGATTCCTGTTGTATGCAACGATTCATAGAAGCTTGTTATATATTCTATTACAGAATACTTTTTAAAAAGCTCTATTACAGCCTTACCGTTCAGGTTTTTTCGGTTTTTGTATTCCTCAATGCATAAAACAATAAAAGGTAGTTCCTTGCTCATTTTATCCCTCCGGAAAAATTATTTCTCCTGTTTCCTTTTCGCTTTTCCACATATGATATAATGTGAGCGGGCTATAATGCCACAGCTTTGTTTTTTCGTCAGATAGCAGCTCATAGGTTTTTGAAACATAAAACATTTCTATCGCCACAGAGTCCTGTGTTTTTTCGTTTTTGGCAATTAAATCCACAATCTGAGGCACTAATGCAATTGACAAAATTGTATTAAATTGCTTATCCATATTACACCTCTTTTGATTCAATAAATTTAAGCAGCTTGATGGATTTATCCGAAGCGAAAACATATTGGTTATATAGCTTTTTTATTTTCAGTGCTTCAAGCGCTTGTTCTTTAGTGAGTAAGCCGGTGGAATATACCTGAAGTGTTCTGTACACATCATCATTGGCTACTGCTCCTATTATCAAGTCATAATTGTCACCCATATATGCGCCATTTCTATGGTCGGATACAAAATCAAGCCACTCCTCGTTAGGTGAGTCAAAGCTTTTAACCTTTAAATCATCATATGAGCAGTCGGAAATTTCATAGATATTTACTATTGCTTTACCGCCTCTTCTGAATGCAATCTTTTTGGCAAAGCTTTCTGCCTGTTCAAAATTGGTTGTAGTATAAAAGCCTGAACCAAAGTCAAGAAATCTGTTTTGCTCAATCAGTCTTGGCTCGTAAACGATTAGATTGCTACCGTGATATAAAAGCATTGCTTCACCGCCCTTCTAAAATTATTATAACCAAATTTTAAGTGGTTGTCAATATGGAATGGTAATTCGCTGCATTAGAGGTAAATGAATTTGCTTTGCACTATTTTTAGTTTTTAGCTAAATTACTCCGCTACGCTTCGTAGCTAAATTAACACTCACATTCGTTCGTGTTAGCTAAATTTCACTGCGTGAAGCTAAATTAAATTTGCTTCTTTTAGCTCGCGTAAGCGAATTTAGCTCCGTTAGGAATTTAGCTGCCGTTAGGCAATTTAGCTTGCGTTCACGCAAATTTAGCTATAAAAACGCCACAACCAAGACGGTTGAGGCGATTTTTATTACATAAATAAGTACATAAGTCCGAATACAACGCAGATAATGCCGATTACAACGAGCATTGGAAGAAGCATAGCTTTTACGGTGCTCCAATATGTATTCCACTGCGCTTTGAAGCTTGAGTCCGGTCTGTCAAGTCGTTCAAGCTTATCGTCCGAGCGTTTTTTCATTCCGTTTACGCCGGACATATCGGCAATCGTTCTGCCGTCGTCAATGTACTTGGGCTTTTTCTTTTTGCTCATTTTGCTCCCTCTTGATTTAGTTAAAATTGGATTTTGCTGTATTTATTGATGCGATTAACATTCGGCGGATTGAGCCACATTTGTTCATAAGTGGCTTATATTCCTCTTCGGTTATGCAGTCTGTCCTTTGTAACAAGTCAAGCCAATATTCTGTTTCATAGCATTCCTTTAATGCTATTTGAAGCTTGGATATAAAATCAGGTGTACTTTGTGCGTATTTCGCTTCATAAAGATTTGCTCCTATTGATGTTCCTGACCTTATTAGTTGATTGGCAAGAACCGCTTCCTTCTTGCGTTCCTTAATCAAACGGCTAATTTCAATTATTGAAACTGCAAGTGTTTTTGCTTCATCAAGTGTTTTTCCGTCCGGCATATTTTTCCTCGTTTAAATTTTAAATTCTTCTGCGTTTAAGTGCCTTTGGCACTAACTACTTGCTTCGCAAGTAATTTACCTAATGCGAAAGCATTTGAGCATTAATTTACCTACAAAACGGTAGTTTTGTAATTTACCTATGGAGCGAAGCGGAATAATTTACCTAAAACATTAAGCTTTGACAAATAAAATTG
>JAFQAM010000096.1 GCA_017416885.1 Clostridia bacterium
CTATATTAACGGCAAAAAAATTGAAAAGGACGCATTTATGGATATCAGCTTTTCCAAAATTGATCTGCCTGAAAATGTAAAATGCGTATCCGTACAAGCGAACTAACCTCATTATATCATAGGCAAAGGAGGTCATTAAAATGTTTATAGACAAGGTTAAAATTTATGTAAAAGCAGGAAACGGAGGCAATGGCTGCGTTTCCTTTAGAAGAGAAAAATATGTTGCCAAGGGCGGGCCTGACGGAGGAGACGGCGGTAACGGCGGTAATGTAATTTTCACAATAGATAAGGGCACAAACACACTCTTATCATTCAGATACAAAAGAAAGTTTGTCGCTACCAACGGCGGAGACGGAGCAGGAGCTAAGTTCCACGGTAAAAACGGCGAGGACATCATTATCAAAGTGCCTGAGGGAACACTAATCAAGGACGAAAAATCAGGAAAAATCTTAAAGGATATGTCAAACTGCGAGGATTGGGTTTGCGCCAAGGGTGGACGAGGCGGATGGGGTAATAAGCATTTCGCCACACCAACCCGTCAAATCCCAATGTTTGCAAAAAGCGGCACAAAGGGACAGGAGTGGGAGCTAACTCTCGAGCTTAAAATGCTTGCAGATGTAGGACTTGTAGGCTTGCCCAGCGCAGGAAAGTCATCCTTGCTTGCAGCGGTAAGCGATGCAAGACCGAAAATCGCAGACTATCACTTCACCACACTCTCACCAAACTTAGGCGTTGTAAGAGTAAGAGAAGGCCACGGCTTTGTAATGGCAGATATCCCGGGACTTATCGAGGGCGCATCTGAGGGACAAGGCTTAGGTCACGCATTTTTAAGACACATTGAAAGATGCAGATTACTTGTACAGGTCGTTGATATTTCTTGCTTTGAGGGCAGAAATCCAATAGACGATATTAAGGTAATCGACGAGGAGCTAACCAAATTCTCACCTGAATTATCAACACGCCCGCGCATTATTTGCGCAAACAAGATGGATTCACTTGATAGAAGCGTTGTGGATGTTGACGCTTTTGAATCGTATGTCAAGGAGCGCGGATGGGATTTAATTTATATTTCCGCATACACAGGTGAAAATACCGAGGAGCTAATCGAAAAAATTGATAGAATGCTGACTGATTTACCGCCGCTTACAATTTACGAGGCCGATTATGCGCCCGAGGATGCAATTTTAAGTGACGGCGATGACCACGCAATTACCATCACCAAGGATGATAAGGGCACATATGTAGTAGAGGGCGAATGGCTGTTCAACTTAGTTGGACAGGTTAACTTCTACGATAGAGAATCACTCTCCTTCTTCCAAAGAGTGCTTTTAAAAAGCGGCGTAATTGATAAGCTGAGAGAAGCAGGCTGTAAGGATGGAGATGCGGTTTCTATCTATGACTTTGAATTTGATTTTGTAATTTAATCAAGGAGCAACAATGAAAATTAATATAGGATGTCACTTGTCCGTATCCGGCGGATATACCAATATGGGCAAAACAGCGCTTTCAATAGGCGCAAATACATTTCAGTTCTTTACCAGAAATCCGCGAGGCGGAGGAATTAAGCTTCCATCTGACGAGGATATATCAGGTCTTATTAAAATAATGGAAGAAAACAATTTTGCTCCCATTATTGCCCACGCGCCATATACCTTCAATCCCTGCGCAGCGGATGAGGGAATACGCGATTACACCAAAAGAACAATGGCAGAGGATTTAAGATTGCTTGATAAGATCCCCAATGTTCTTTATAATTTCCATCCGGGAAGCCATGTTTCACAGGGCGTTGATGTCGGTATAGCAAAAACCGTTGATACATTAAACGATATTTTGAAAAACAGCGAAAGAACAATGGTGCTTATAGAAACAATGGCGGGAAAGGGAAGCGAAATCGGTAAAACCTTTGAGGAAATCAAAGCGATTATTGACGGCGTTGAAAACAGCGACCGCGTAGGCGTTTGCCTTGATACCTGCCATATCCACGACGGCGGCTACAAAATTGCCGAGAATGTTGATTCCGTAATTGAGGAATTTGACAGAATTATCGGTATTGACAGATTAAAGGCTATCCACCTGAATGACTCTAAAAATCCGTTAGGCGCAAAAAAGGATAGACACGAAACCATCGGTAACGGTCACCTTTCATTGGACAGTATTATAAAAATAATTTCTCACCCCGTAATTTCAAAGCTACCAATTTGCTTGGAAACACCAAACGAGTTAGACGGTTACGCAAAGGAAATTGCGCTTTTAAAGGACGCAGTATCAAATATCTAAAAAACAAGCTACCGAAGCATCATTCGGTAGCTTATTTATTTTAATTATCTATATAATATTTTCAACAGTAACTCTTTCGTGATTACTAATTAGCCTTATATAATTAATAAGAAGAGATTTTTTCTCCTCAAGCCCTAAAAAATCCTGCACCTTATACATTGAACCAATAGCGGCAAGCATATCCTCAATCTTGTCCGTTTCCTTCGTTGATGAGGTTAAGGAAATAAAAGAACAGTTTTTATCCCATAGCTGAACAAGCTTGTCATAATTTTGACTGCTTGTGTCCAATGCTTCAACACATTGAATTAACTCATCTGCTATTCCTCTTACAAGTATAGAATTAACAGTCACCAATCCAATCAAAACGGCGACAACGCAAACGCAAATAATAAATACTCTCATTTTATTGCTTTTCCTTCATTACTATATTAATATCATTTTTATCGTTTACCGTAAGTAAAAAAACATCCTTTATTTTACATCCGCGCTCATTCAGGAGCTTTTTTAACCACTTTTCATTTTTTTGGCTCAGCCTTAAATTACTTAAATTAATTTCACCGTCAACAATAATCGCGTGACAAATCCCCTCATTTTTTTCATTAATATTAATATCACCAACGGTAACGGGCTGAAATTCTTTTTTTAGAAAAACAGAGAATTGACCGTCTTGCTCTAAAATAGCATAATCCACCTGAGAAATATCGTTTATTCCTTTGGCTCTTAGCTCTCCCAAAAGCTCATTTATTCCAATGCGCGCGTTTTGTAGCTCTCTTTGATTTAATTTTCCCTTATATATTAAAATATTCGGATTTCCCGAAAATAGCTTTTTTATAAATTTTACCTTTAAAATTAAAAACGAAACAATAACCTCATAGCAAAGAAGCAAAACAATGGGGAAAATCGAATAAAACAAAGGAACAGACAAATCCTGAATAGGTATAGTAGCAAGCTCTGAAACCATAAAAGTTATAACAAGCTCCGAAATTTGCAAGTCACCAATCTGCCGCTTGCCTGTAAATCTCATAACGCAAACAAGTAAAAAATATATAATAGTAGTTCGTATTAATACAGTTGCCATAAAGCCTCGCTCACATTTTTATGTATATTATGGCTGAATATATGAAAAATATGCTAAAAAAGAATAAAAAAGTTCAAAAAAGCTATTGACAAAACGAGTAATTTATTATATAATAAAATTCCCAGCGAAAAGAAAACACTACGGTTTTCAGGCGCCAAAAGCTTTTTTAAAAAAACTTTAAAAAATTTTAAAAAAGTACTTGACAAATGAAAACGAAGGTGATATAATAGCTGAGCACTGTGAGGAAAGCAGTGAAAAAGATCCTTGAAAATTGAACAATGAAGATTAAGAGAAACTTTTAAATTAAGAGATAACTTAATGTACAAAGACGGAACTCTTGAAATTCTTTTAAGTTTAGA
>JAFQAM010000097.1 GCA_017416885.1 Clostridia bacterium
TATATCAATATTTGCTCTTAGCTTTTCTTCCGTATCTGAATAAAGAGTATTATCGCCTGTAAAAATTACAAGATTAGGATTTGTTTTATCAACGGTATTTTTTATTCTATCCTTAACTGCCTGTCTTGCTGAGTCGTTACCGGTTTGCATATGAAGGTCAGCTAAGATTAAAATTTTAAATGAGCCATCCTCATTGTATGTAAGCTTGTGCTTAGACTCTAAAAGAGCTTCTGCCTTTTTCTTTACCTCGGGATCAATGTCAGGTAAATCTGGCTTTTCAGGCTCGTTATCTGTGTCTGTATCAGTTTCTACACCACTATCGGTATCAGTACTTGTATCTACTGATGTGTCAGTGTCTGTGCTTGTGTCAGAGCTTGTGTCTGTGTTAGTGTCGTTAGTAACATTTGAATCATTATTGCTTGAGGTATCGTTGCTATTGTCACCGCAAGATGTAATTGTAAGAGAAATCACAAAAACAAAAATCAAAGCTAACGCCAAAATTAAAATACGCTTCATAATATTTTCTCCTTAAAATATTGTAATTTAATTTTATCATTTATAAGCTTATATGTCAATTGATAAACTGTAAATTTTTTACTTTGCATATAAATTCAAATCCCAAGCAGGTATGTAAGGAAGTCGTCTTAAATAAAGCTTATAGCTTGGATTTAACTCGTTAATCAGGATAGGCAGCATATACATATCCTCGCTTTTGTGGTACATTGAAACAAGTAAATCGGGCTTACTTTCAATAAGTAATCTTTTGCTACCTAACAATGCATCATATTCAAGCCCCTCAACATCGTATTTTATGAAATCAATGCGTTCTATTTCGTTGTCGATTGCTTTTCCTTGAATTTCTACGGTTTTATGCTGATATGAGCTCTTAGAAGCGCCTGATGAATTTCTGTTTCCTGATGATGAAAATTCGAGTGTTTTGTCAGTATCACAAACCGCGCAATTATAAAGCTTAATTTTTAAATCGGTTAATTCCTCACAGTAGATAGAAAGCTTCTTGAAATTGCGTTTATCGGGCTCAAAAGCATAAATCTTTTTAATATTAGGACAAATTTTAGTGTATTTCTTGATTGTGTCACCGTTGTATGCGCCTAAATCTGCATATGACTGATATTTTTCCAAATTTAAAATACTGTCTACCTCATTTTCGTCAAAAGAGGTCAATCTAAGATAACTTGGCTTTCCAGTAAGCTTAAATCTTACAATATTATCAAAAACATCAATTGAAATATCATCGCAAAGTAAATTTCTTGCTTTAATAAGCTCATTTTCGTGTAAATCAAAAAAATCCTCGTTAAATATTTCACCGTCGCAAACAGGTACATCTGGACAAATAACAGCATGATTTTTTTCAAGAGAATAAATTCTTTCTATAACATCAGGCAGCTTTGAACCGAAGGAAACGACAATTATAAAGTCATTTCCATATTTTTCACAAGCTTGTGAATATGAAATTACTGTTTTTCCACGGTAAGAATGACCTCTTACAAAGCCATCACTTGCAAAAACATCCTGATACTCGATACCGTATTTTTCAAAAACACTTATAATTTTATCAGCGCCGTTTCCCATTCCATATATCAAAATAGGCAAGCTTGCATTTTTTAAGAATGTCCAACAGTCCACTGAAAACTCATTAAATATAATTTTTTTGTATTCGTTCATATAATTCCTTGATTTTTTTAAAATTCTTTGTTATAATTCCATTATACATTAAAAAATTTTTAAGGTCAAGGAGAAAAATAATGGATTGCGTATTTTGTAATATTGCTATTGGAAAAATTCCATCTAATAAGGTTTATGAGGATGATAAAATAATATCGTTTTATGATTTGAATCCGCAAGCAAAGGTTCATGTGCTTGTTATTCCAAAGACTCATATTTCCTGTGCAGATGAAATTAATGAGGAAAACTGCGATTTAATTTCTCATATTTTCGTTAAAATTCCTGAAATTGCAAGACTTGCAGGAATTACAAACGGATATAGAGTAATTACAAACTGTGGAGAGGATGGATGTCAAAGCGTAAAGCATTTACACTACCATATTTTAGGTGGTGAAAAATTGTCTGAAAGGATGGCTTAGCTTAATGGACATTAGCTTTAAAACAGAATTAGGTAAATTTAATTATCGTGTTTGCGCCGTAATTATTCACGAAAACAAGGTGCTCGTAATGAAGGATAATCATGCCAATTATTACTATTTACCCGGCGGAAGAGTACAGTTTAACGAAACAGCAGAGAAGGCGGTATTAAGAGAGCTTAAAGAAGAAATTAATATTGATGCTGAAATTGTAAGACCTCTTTATTTTAATCAAAACTTTTTTCATGAGGAAACTTTAAAAATTGATTATCACGAAATTGGTGTTTTTTCTTAGTTGATATTTCTAAAACGGATATTTTATCAAGAGGCGAATCCTTTATGGGCGTTGAAACCGCCAAAGGACAAAAATTTGAATGGATGAGCTTTGATAATGTGAAAAAAGCATATCTGTATCCGAAATTTATAAAAGAAAATATCGATAATTTACCAAAAACTCTTGAAATCATTAATGAATTTAAATAAAAATTTCCCAACAGGTCTCTGTTGGGAAATTTTTTATATTTGCTTTTTCAATCTTTCAAGAGCACATTTTTCAAGCCTTGATACCTGCGCTTGAGAAATACCAATTTCATTTGCAATTTCACTTTGTGTTTTACCGGCAAAAAAGCGCATGTCTATAATTTTCTTTTCTCGCTCATTTAAGGTTTTTAGCGCCTCTCTTAATGCTATATCCTCTATCCATAATTCATCATCAGAGCTTGTATCTCTTATTTGATCCATAATGTAAAGCGAATCACCCGAGTCGTTAAAAACAGGCTCATACAGTGATACAGGCTCGCTAATGGCTTCAAGCGCAGAAACAACCGCTTCCTTTTTTTCGTTTAATTTAAGCGCAATTTGCTCAACAGACGGCTCTTGAAATGATTCTCTTGTTAGCTCCTCACGCGCCTGTAAGGCTCTATAAGCTAAATCCCTTACCGACCTTGATACTCTAATAGAATTATTATCTCGTAAATACCTTCTTATTTCACCAATTATCATAGGTACAGCATAAGTGGAAAATCTAACATCTAAATCCACATTAAAATTATCAATAGCCTTAATCAAGCCTATGCATCCCACCTGAAATAAATCATCCATATTTTCTTTTCTTGATGAAAACCTTTGAATAATTGATAAAACAAGCCTTAAATTTCCGTCTATAAGCACCTCTCGAGAGTGCAAATCTCCACTTTTAGAATTTAATAATAATTGCCTTTTTTCCTCTTCCTTTAACACCTTTAAGCTTGCTGTGTTAACACCGCAAATTTCAACCTTGTTATAATGCATATTTCACCTCTAACCTTTGTTAAGATTATTGACAAAATTAGCATAATTTAATACAAAATTTATTTACCAATAAGTGTTAATTAGATTTTGAAGCAGAGAGCATATTTTCAATGAAAATTCCATATCCCTCGGTAGGATTGTTGATTAATACATGTGTAACTGCGCCAACAAGTCTGCCGTTTTGAATTATCGGCGAGCCGCTCATTCCTTGTACAATACCGCCTGAGCGGTCCAATAGTCTTTTATCGGTTATTTTCACCTTGAAATTTTTAGTGCTTCCGTTATTTAAGCATATATCCGATATTTGTACACTGTATTTTTGCGGTGCTTCGTTGTCTAATGTACACCAAATATAAGCTTCGCCTTCCTTTAATTCCTCTTTTGGACAAAGCTTCATCTTTTCTTCAGGGGAATTAAATTCGGTTGTTAGATAACCAAATACACCGCAAGTAGAATTGTCACTTAAAACGCCAATTTTTTTAGTATTAAATGTGCCTTTTAGCTCTCCCGCTTTTCCGATTTGTCCCTTTAAAACGCCGTTGATTGTAACATCAAGCACAATCCCTCTTGATAGAGGAATTACATTTCCTGTTGTGCTATCGCAAATACCGTGTCCTAAGCCGCCAAATTCATTATTTTCAGGATTTATAAATGTAACTGTTCCTATTCCTGATGTTGAATCCTTAATCCAAATACCGGTTTTATATTTACCTTCATCTCTTGAATATGTTGGCTTTAATTTAAAGGTTAATTCCTTATTACCTCTTAATACTGTTATTGTAATTTCATTTCCGTTACATTTATTAATTTCCTTTGTGAAATCCTCTATTGTAATAATCTCTTTTTCGTTTACTTTAGTTATTGTGTCACCTATTTTAATTCCCGCAGCCTTTGCTGGTGCATTATCATCTGCAAACTTTATTACCTGTAAGCCTTTAGCTTGAATTTTTACGCCAAATGGCATACCGCCTACATATAATTCAATATTTTTAAAGTCTAACTCTGCATTTTTATTTGTATTATAAACATAATCAATAGCAAATGTATTAACTGATAGTATAAATGCAAAAAATAAAACGCAGAGAAGACATAAAAATTTTTTCAATTTATTCATTACATCCCGTCCTTTCATTTTTGTTCATACTTAATTTGTGACTATATCGTTTTTTTATGAATAACAATTTTAATAGAGTATGAAATTAAATGCCAAAATGATTTTTAAAGTTGACATAATATGAATAATATGGTATTATTAGTTAACTAACTAATAAATTATCACGAGGTAACATATATGGATGAATTTGAATTAATAGAATATGAAGCAGCATCGGATACTCCTGTAATGGCATTAACAACCTTGCTGTCTAAGATTTATGAGGAACAAATTGCTAAAAAAACGAATGATGCATTTCTTAATCAAAAGGCAACAAGATTTATTTTAGCAGTATTATCTAAGCATGAAGGACTTACACAAAACGATTTAGTAAGAGTTACTCATATGAAGGGCTCAACTATTAGCGTAACTCTTACCAAATTAGAAGAGAAGGAAATGGTTTTGCGTAGAGAAGATAGCTACGATATGAGATGTATTAGAGTATATCTTACAGAAAAGGGCAGAGACCTTGCAGAGAAACGACTGTCAATTTTAAAATCAATTGAGGATGAGGGAAAGAAAAACATTACGCCGAAGGAATTAAAGGAAGCAACCTTCGTGCTTGAAACATTTTTGAAAAATTTATTAGAAAATAAAAAATAAGGCTTGTTTTAAGCCTTATTTTTTTGATTATTTATCCTCTTTAATAATATGCTTTAACCATTCAACACCTAAATCAAGTGCCTCAAAAAGTCCATTCTTAAAAGCTTGCTTATCTTTAACAATTTTGTTCTTGTCATCAGTATGGCGAATTTGTACCATAATTAAATCCGGCTCGCCATTTTCCTTTTCACTTAATATGTTAAGCATAAGCATATACTTTTCATTAAGGTCGCCATAGCATATTCTGTCACCCTCACGAACTAAAGGAAGTCCCTTGTACATAATGTACTCATTTTTATTCAATTCCATAATTTGCTCCGCCTTTCTTAAATCTTACCTATATATATTACTATACTTTTTTTATTTTGTCAAGGCGAATAAAATTATTATATTTTAATTTTTCTCAACAATCTTTAAATCAACGGGCAAAATTCCTGATTGCTCGTAAACAATTTCGTTAATTTGCGCCACTTGGCTTGCAAGTAAGCCCTCGCTTTTTACAATTACAGTAGCCTTGCCCTCGCTAATTACAGCGATACAATCCTCAATGCCCTTAGCTTCTACTAATGTTTCAATATTTGACTCATTTTCAATATCCTTTGCAATTTGCGCTATATCAGCAAGCGCAGATTCAACCGCTTCAGGTAAAGCAACCTCGCTCGTTGCAACGCTTTGTAACACCTCAAGAGCTTCATCTCTTGCTTGCTTACGGGAGAGAATAGTTTGCGCGAAATAATTTGATGCGTTTGGATCGTTGTTTAATGAATTGTTGATGTCTGTATTATCTAAATCAATATCAACATCCTGTGATGGCGCTTTGTCTTGATTATAGAGTATGTAGTTAACGCCTACCGCTGTACCGATAAGTAATACAGCACAAATGATAATTAGATTTTTTGAGCCTATTTTCTTTAAAAAGCTCACAAATTTGTTTGGTTTTTTCTCTGTGTTCATAATTTTCTCCTATTAATTTGTTTACATTACAATTATATTTTTGTTTTTTATTATTATGCTAATCAATGCCAACAATTTTTATTCTGTTACTTGAAATACCGAGATAAGCACCGATTAACTCAGTTACCTTTATTTTTATATCGTCTCTTTCACCTCCTGTGCAGGCTATGGCTACACCTCTTACTGTCGGATAGATTTCTGTTACAGAAATTGGCTTTCCGTCGCTTGTTAAAATGTAGTCAAGACCGCTTGAGCTTTGCGCATAAACGCTTTCATTTGATGTATCTAAGGTAAGAATAACCTTTGCTTCATTTATTCCGTCAACATTTTTCAAAAAGTCCTCAATTTTATCTTCTAATGCTTCCGTATATAAGGTTGGCAGAGAATCATCCTTCTTTTTGGAAAAATCAAATGAGCTTAAAAGTATTAATGCTATACCGATAATGACTAATGAGGATATAATTATTTTATTTTTGTACTTTTTAAACATAGCTACCGTCTTGTAACGGAAATATCACCTCCTACTATATTTTTTAAATAATCCTTAACAGAATCCACATCTGACCAAGAGGCTTTTCCTGTTAAAATGATTTTAATTTTAGTAATTTTAATAGCCTCGATATTTGTTGTATCAGTTTCAATATCAACTATAATTTCCTTTTCATCAAATCCGTATTTTTCAATTAGCGTATTTTTAATACCTTTTTTTACTGCATCTATGCCTGTATTAACTATAATCTCGTTTGTTCCGTTTAATGCTTCATCATCTGTAATTCTATCAAAAAAAGATGCTATGTTATATTTTAGATTTGAAGCACTACCTATAACCTCAGTAAGAGGAGACAACATGCAAATAACCATTATTAAGCATAAAAAGTAGCTTATATATTTTTTTAGACTTCCAAAGTTATCTACAAATGAATTAATTATTCCACCAACTAAGGATATGACAAGCAATGTGTATATATAGCCTTTTATTTTAAACCACCACCGTTGTTTTTATCATTATGGTTAAAGCAAATATAAAAAGTATGCAGGTTCATAAAACAAGCGCAAGCATAAATCCGCATACAGAAGAGGCTTCCTCAATTACGGTACACTCATTATCACATTTTAAGCATTTTGCAATAGCTCCCGAAATATTAAAAAGCAATCTATGTAATAATAGTGAAATAATAGCAGGAAGCATAATTAGAGCAACAATAATTATGGCAATTACCCCGCAGGAATTTTTTATTAAAGCAATACTTGATGTTACAGTCCTTAATGCATCATTTACCGTTGAGCCAACTATGGGGATAAAGCTACTGATTGCAAATTTTGCCGTTTTAATTGAAATACTGTCAGTTGACTGTGAAAGGATGCTTTTACACGATAAAACAAACATAAAAATAGACATCACAAACACAGTTACACCTGTAAATGTGTTTTTCAAAAGCTTTGATATACCGCTTAAATCAAAACATCCCCCAAGTGATTTAATAATTGAAAAGCATATGCAAATGCTAATTATTGGCATCATAAAATAAATAAGAAAATTTTCAATAACCGAAATGAACAAAACGAAAGAAGCGCTTGCTATACCACCGCTTGTAACATTTCCTGTTAGAATATACAATGAAGCCATTAAGGGAGAGAAGCATTCCATGGCTTTGCATAAGCCTGTTAAATAGCTGCTTGTATTTTCCGTAATGCTTGTACATAAATTAAATACAGTAATTGATACGCAAATAGCAGAAGCAATATTGAATGAATTTTTGATTGAATTTGATTTAAATGAGCTACTTAAGGTGTTAAAAATTGATGAAATAATTAAAATAACCGTCAACATACAAAAGCTTTTTAAAGCATCACCTAATCCAATGAATAAATAGTTAATTACTAAATCTAAAATGCCCTTTTCATTAAATTCATTACCTAAAAGCTGAGAAAAGTTGCCACTCCAAATATCATTTGGTAAAAAATCTAATATTTCAGATGGCAGATTGTTTTTAAAATAATCAAGTTCAGTGCTAATTTCATCTATGATTTTATCGCTCGGCTCTGCTGCAAGACAATTTAAAGCCAATATTAAAGCTAAAGCTATAAAAAATGAGGTGAATTTGATTATTCTATTAAGCCTTGACATATTTTAAATAGCTCCTTGATTAACGGAAGAGTTAAAATCAAAATTTCTGTTCTTGCGAACAGAGATACCTTGGATGCAATGCTGTTTTCGCCTGCATCTACGCAAATATCGGTTGTTAATTCTGTAATAATGGCAATACCGAGTATTTTAATCAGCGATGGTAAATATGCATATATTTTTGTCCCTTTGGTTATTTCATCAATATATTCAAGTATCGGCGCAAATAACGCAATTGAAAGAACTGATACAAGCAATGTAATACCAATTCTTATAAACAGAGAATACTCGCTTTTTATTCCTTTAAATACCGATAAAATCACAATGCAACAAAGCACGATACCGCAAAGCTTTAAATCGTTCATATTTTAAATCCAAATATTCTTGAAAGAGTAGAGAAAAGACCTTCAAGCTCTGAAATGATTAAAACCATTACAATAATAATTCCTGCTATTGAGAGCATAGTTGATTGCTCATCTCGTCCGCTTTTAGAAAGCACCTGACAGGAAACTGAAATTAAAAGTCCGATTCCTGTTATTTTTAAAATTAAAGAAATATCCATTTTTCACCTAAACAAGCAGTATAACGCATCCCACTCCCATAAATAGTGATAGAGAACGAAACACCTTTGCTTTTTTTGTAAATTCTGTTTTCATTTTATCAAGTGCGGTATCAAGAGATTTAATAGTATAATCGCACAATGATAATTGTTCCTTTTTATATCCTTTGCCTATGTTAGAAAAGAAATTATTTATATCATTTTTTATATTCGCATCAAAATTTAAGCTGTCATCAAATTTATTATCAAAAAAAGAAATCAAAGCTTCATTTTCAGTATAATAATCATCTAATATATCGTCAATTGAAAGAGAATAGTATTCAATTTTACTTTTAATAAAATTAATAAGGTCAATTAGCTCAGTGGCAAGCTTAATGTTGCTTTTTAATGATTTTTCATAAAAATATGATGCTATAATAGATGCTAAAACTATTAAAAAACTACCAATGATTTTCATATTTAAAGCTTGTCTAAGGTGAACTGATATTTTGATTCACCTTCATTTCTTTTTACACCGATGGCATAATCAAAAACACGATTATCAAATATATCCTTAAATGAACTTTTTAATAGAAGCTCATTAATGCTGTTTGCGTGCGTTGTGGCGATTAATTTCACGCCTGCGTTTGCTGATAAAAGCACATCATAAGCTTCATTTTTTGATGAAATCTCATCGCAAATTATAATTTCCGGAGTCATACTTTTTGTAGCCAATTCGATTCCCAAGCCCTTTGGATAACCTACAAAAAAATCACCGTTTTTTTGACAATTTATAAACGGAGTCATTTCCTCTCTTGTATCAATTACGCTAAATCTTTTATCGGTTTCATTTATTAGCTTGTAAATTAAATCCTTTAAAATAGTTGTTTTACCTACACCGGGAGATGAATAGAGTAAAACAGATATATTAAAATGATTTTCCTTTAATACCTTAAATAAGTATTCTGACGCATTATATATGTGCTTTGGAATTCTAATATTAATTGATGAAATATCATATATTCCACAAATTTCACCGTTTTCAAAATTTGCTTTTCCGCAAACTCCTGCGCGAATACCTTTTCCTATGGAAATATAACCTTGCTTTATGGTGCTAATATGTGCATAAAGCGAATTGTTACATAGCTTTTCAAAAATTTCATTTATATCATTTTCATTAATGTAAATATCAGTTTTAATATTTTTAAAATCTGCAATCAATATGATATTTGAATTTTTATGTAGCCTTATTTCATTTATAGCTTTATATGGATTGCTTTCAATAAATTCTAAAATTCTATTTTTGATATCTAAAGTAAGCTTATCCAAGCAGAAAGCTAAAGCGTCGTCAGTTTTTTCTGTGTATTTGATATCACACTTCATTTTTCCTTCTCCTTAACTTGTCCTTACTAAAGAGTATTCATTTAGTTTTCAAAAAAGAACAAAAGCAAGGAAAATTCCTTGCTTATCATTCATTTGTTTGATTTTTTGAAAGTGTTTGAATGAATCCCCTTGAATCAGCAGAACAGATGTCCCCTGCGATTACTCTGTCTCGATATACAATAATATTGGCGTAAACTGTGCCCTCATAGTCGGGATAATTTGTTACCTTATATGTATATCTTTTTGCGGTTTTTCTTTGATATTTGGTTAAATCAAGGCCTTGTTGCTTTTGTATTTCATTGTATGTTGTCATAACCTTGTCAAATTCCTTTGGAATAGTAATGTCGCATTCCTCAATCGGATTTTCATCTACCGTCCATCCGTATTGATCTAAAAATTTAATTCCGTCATCAGCATTTTTGACATTATCAAATGATATGCTTTCATTCATTGCCGCTATTTCCTTTGTTGTAGCCTCTGAGTAAGTTGGAACCAAAAATATTAATGCCACAAGAGTTAATATGGCAACCCCGATAATTCCAAAAAATTTTAAAGTCGTTGATTTTACTGAATATATAAACATAAATCTTCCTCTTTTCCTTTTGCTTTTACTACATTTTATTAAAGGAAGTGAGATATTATACCAAAAAAATAAAAGCTACGGCTGTCCGTAGCTTTTATTTTAGATTTTGATTAGTTTTCCACATATCTCTTTGCTTGAGTGGTAAACAACTCATAATACGCGCCGTGCTTGTCCATAAGCTCTTTGTGCGAGCCTTCCTCAATCACTTTGCCGTATTCAAGCACAATGATTTTATCAGCTGTTGTAGCGCTTGATAAACGGTGAGAAACGAAAACAGATGTTTTTCCTTTTGTAAGCTTCTCAAATTGATTGAATATCTGTTGCTCTGCCATAGCATCTAATGAAGCTGTTGGCTCATCAAGAATCATAATATCGGAATCAGAATAGAATGCTCTTGCAATGGAAAGCTTTTGCCATTGACCGATTGACAATTCAGTGCCGTCGTATTCAAATAGCTTAGTTAATGGTGTCTTGTAAGTATTAGGAAGCTTTTCGATGAAGTCGGAAGCACCGCTTTCCTTAGCCGCCTTTATAATTTCCTCATCAATAATGCCCTTGTCAATATCTCCAAAATATATGTTTTCTTCAACAGTCATAGCATATTTGCCGAAATCCTGGAAAATTGTACCGTAAATTTCATAAAGCTTATTTAAATCGTAGCTTCTAATATCCTCGCCGTCAAGTAAAATTACTCCGCTTGTCGGATCGTATAAACGAGTCATAAGCTTTATAAGTGTTGTTTTACCCGCGCCATTTAATCCAACTAAAACGGTTGTTTCTCCGGGCTCCAAGGTAAAGCTTACATTATTTATTACTTGTCTTTCACTACCTGGATATGAAAAGCATACATCCTTGAACTCTATTTTATGTGCAATATGTCTCTCAACCGAAAGCGGTTCATCAACATTTGGCTTGATTTTTGGCTCGATTTTGTTAAATTCAATTAAATTATCAATAAAAAGCGTTCCTTGGTAAATAGTAGCAGTAGCTGTAACAACTGCAGATACACCACTAATTACTGATGTTAAAGCACCGGAATAGAAGGAGTAATTACCAATATCCATTTTTCCTTGAAAAACTTGATATGCAATAAATACAAACAAGCCTGCATTTACAGCTGCGTGAGCTATTGCAATTGCTATATGCCATGCATTTTCTCTTAAAATCAGCTTTTTTAAGCCTTTAAAATATTTTTTAAAGGTTTTCTTAAATTTATCTAAAATAGTATCTGAAAGATTGAAAATTCTGACTTCCTTTGCAATATCCTTATTAGTTAAAAGAACAGAGTAGTATTCCATCTGTCGTCTATCCTTGGAATGTCTTTTGGAATATAGGAAATTCTTTCTGCCGTAAATAAATTTAACTATTGCAGCAGGTAATGCAAAAACGATTATAATTAACGGCGCCCAAGGACTTAAAACAATAAGTGCAATTATAAATGAAATCATACTTATAAGGCTACTTATCATATTAAATGTAGCATTAAGGATTTGAACAGGACGGAATGTTGCCTCTCTTGTTGCGTTTTCTAATTTTTCATAGAATTCGGGCATATCAAACTGAGCAATATCCATATCCTTGGACTTTGTTATAACCTTGGTTTTAATATGGTTTGCAACCTTTTCACCCGATATAGCAATAACCGTTGAATTTAATGAATTTAAAAGTGATATTGCTATTGAATATACAAGCTGAAGTCCAATCCACAAAAACACATCTACCTCGCCTGATATTTTTTGTACCAATTCAGCAACAGGTAAAACATCCTTAAAATCCATTGCTAATCTATAAGCATCTGCTATTGATTGGAGAAGCTGTGCTGTAACATATGCTCCTACAATAGGAAATACACCTGAGCATATGGTAACAAACGCCATTGCAAATAAATAAAACGGATTTGTTTCCCAAACAAGCTTAAAAATAAAATAGTAACGGGAAAAGAAGCTACCTAATAGCTTTTTTATATATCTTGGCACCTCTTTTAATTTTTTAGGCTTTTCTATATTATCACTTGGAGCTTTTCTTAGTGGCGGCGGTCCGTACATAAAATCCCCCTTAAATTTTCATAATATAATAATTATAATACATTCTTTTGACAATTGCAAGAAATTTTTATATTCATTGCAAATAACGACATTTTATTTAAATTTATGTAAGTATAATTATTTTGAGGTGATTATGTGACTTTATATATTGATGTTTTATTTGCAATTAACTTCAGCATGGATTTTTTGTCGTTATATCTTACGAGTGTTATTTTACATAAAAGGCTTTATAAATCACGAATTTTAATTTCATCTTTAATTGGTGCTTTATACGGTGTTATTGAAATTATAATCAATATAAATGTGGTTTTAGGCGCGATAATAAACTTGGCTATATCTATAATAATGTGTGTTATTACATTCAAAAAGAGTAGTTTTGGTAGATTATTAGTATCTTTAATTCTATTTTGGGGCGCTTCTGCCTCACTCGGTGGAATTATGACTCTTTTGTATAATTTCATAAACAAAATTTTCTACGAGTTTATCGATGAATATTCATATACAGAAATCTACTCAGGAGCAAGATTTTTTATAATTGCATCTTTATCTTTGCTGATAGCGCTTATAATAAGCAGAATCTATTCATCTAAAAAGGATGTTAAAGAGGTTGAAGCTTGCGTAATATACAAAAAGGAAATCTATAAAAGTAAAGGCATTTGTGATTCGGGAAACCTTTTAAAGGAGCCAATAAGTGGAAAATGTGTAATATTAGTTAGTAAAAATTCATTACTAGGCACAGCTATTGAAAATGAACAGGAAATAAAGAAAAAATATATACCGTACAGTGTGGTAAACGGTGAAGGAATTTTAAAGGGGATTGTGCCTGATAAAATTATTATAAATAATAATGAAGTAACTGCTATCGTAGCTACAATTGATAATAGCAATTTCGGAGAATACGATATGATAGTACCATCATCGCTTATTTAGGAGGAATTATGTTTAATTTAAAGCTATTTATAGCAAAGCTTTTTTCTAAAATTTTCAGAAAACCGATTTTTTACATCAGCGGACCGGAGCTGTTGCCTCCGCCGTTATCTAACGAAGAGGAAATGGAAGCAATCGAAAGAATGTGTTATGACCCGTCAGCATCCTCAAAATTAATAGAGCATAATTTGAGACTTGTTGTGTACATAGCTAAAAAATTTGAAAATACAGGAGTAGGCATTGAGGATTTGACCTCTATCGGTACAATTGGTCTGATAAAAGCTATTAAAACCTACAAATCTGACAAAAACATTAAATTAGCAACTTATGCATCACGATGTATTGAAAATGAAATATTAATGTATATCAGAAAAAGCTCAAACAGAATAAAAGAGGTCTCAATAGACGAACCGTTAAATACCGATTGGGACGGAAATGAGCTTTTGTTATCTGATGTTTTGGGTACCGATGAGGATGAAATATACAGAGACATTGAGATAACCGAGGAAAGAAAAATTATCAAAAGCGCAATTGATAAGCTTAACAAAAGAGAACAAACGATTATTAATTTAAGGTTTGGTCTTTCAGGCTGTGAGGAGCTTACGCAAAAGGAGGTAGCTGATCTTCTTGGTATTTCGCAGTCATACATATCAAGGCTTGAAAAAAAGATAATGAAAAAGCTAAAAAAAGAAATAGAAACAAAAATTTAAAATTATTTAAAAAAACACTTGACTTTTTAATATGTTGTGTTGTATAATAAAGCGAAATTATTATACATTAGTTGAAAGAGGTGAAAAGAATGAAAGCAGGAATTCATCCACAATATAAGGAAGCTACAATAAAGTGTGCTTGTGGTAACACAGTTGCTACAAAGTCAACAAAGGGAGATATCTCAGTTGAAATTTGTGCAAAGTGCCATCCTTTCTTCACAGGAAAGCAAAAGTTCGTTGACGCTGGCGGACGTGTTGATAAGTTCAAGAAGAGACTTAGCGGCAAATAATTTTCGTTTAAAACGGGTAAGAGCTTATGTCTCTTGCCCTTTTAATTTTATCTAAGGAGGCAACCTATGGAAAATAAAAGAAATAACGCAGTTTTAATTAGCATTTTTCCTCAAGGCGGGGAAGAAGCTTGTCTTACCTCAATTGAGGAGCTAAAAAGATTAGCAGATACTGCAGGCGCTGATACATTTGCAGTTGTAACTCAACAAAAAGCTACACCTGATGTTGCAACCTGTATCGGTAAAGGAAAATTAGAGGAGCTTGCCTCACTTTGTAAAAACAATCAAATTGATTTAGTGATTTTTGACTGCGAGCTTACACCTGCGCAAATTAAGAATATCGAAAACGAGGTTGAAGCAGAGGTTATTGACCGAAGTATGCTTATTCTCGATATCTTTGCTTTGCACGCAACAAGCGCGGAAGGAAAGATACAGGTTGAATTAGCTCAATTAAAA
>JAFQAM010000098.1 GCA_017416885.1 Clostridia bacterium
AATTGTCAACTGTTTATTTATTATTTTTTACTTTTATTTTTTTATTTATAAAATTAAATTTTAAAAAAATGAAAATTTCAAATTAATTTTGATATTTAATTATATTATTTTTCACTGAAAAAGTGGAAAATAATTACTTTACTGCGTTCGTAATTATATACTTATCAACAAAAATCGTTGAAAATAATTGCTTTATTGCATAAGCAATTATATAATTTTCCACCAAAAGTGTGGAAAATAATTGTTTTATTGCATACGCAATTATATACTTTTCCACTTTTTTAGTGGAAAAGTATATAATAATAGTAGGAAAAATCACGATTTCTCTTGACTTTAATGTCACTATATATTATAATAATAGTTAGTATAATATAATAAGTATAATTATGCTTAGATACTATTTAAGCTATATTTAGGAGATAAAAATGAATTTTAAGGAACAGGAGCTTCAAGAGATACATTCATTCTTGATTGAGGCGCTTTCAAAAAGACATTCAAGCGTTGTTGTTAAGCTATGGTTTTATGAATTAAAGCTTTCGGCGCTTACTAAGGATGAGGCAATTTTTATTGCTTCAACCGATATGAAAAAGGATATAATTGAAGATAAATTTTCCGATGATTTAAGCGAATGTCTTGCAGAGATTGTTGGATTTTCTCCTAAAATTATTATTCACTCAAAGGAGCATGGAGAAATTGATTTATCAATAAAGCATACTCCCGTAATTAATGATGATAATGCTACTCCGCAAAGAAGAGTAAATAAAAGCGAGAATAGCCAATACACATTTGAGAACTTTGTTGTAGGTAAATCAAATAATATGGCGCATGCGGCGGCTAAGGCTGTTGCTAATCAGGATTTTTCACAGCCTGATATATCGAATATGTACAATCCACTTTTCATTTACGGTCCAAGCGGAGTTGGTAAAACTCACTTGCTTTATGCTATTACAAATAGAATTTTGGAAAGATATCCCGATAAGAAAATCGTGCTTATAAGCAGTGAGGAATTTACAAACCAATTAGTTGACGCAATTGGAAAGAAAACTACATCACAGTTTAGAGATAAATACAGAAGCGTTGATGTGTTGCTTATAGACGATATCCAATTTGCAGCAGGCAGAATTTCAGTTCAAGAGGAGCTTTTTAATACCTTTAATGCAATTTATGAGGCTAAAAAGCAAATTATTTTAACATCTGACCGTCCGCCACAGGAAATTCAGACTCTTGAGGATAGATTAAGAACAAGATTTATGTCAGGTCTTATTGCTGATATTCAGTTGCCTGAGTTTGACTTAAGATTTGCAATTTTGAAGCAGAAAACACAGCAATACAATCTTGATATTGCGCCATCAATTTTGAGATTTATTGCAGAGAATATAAAAACCTCAATAAGACAGCTTGACGGAGCTATTAAGAAGCTTAGCGCTATTCAGCTTTTAGAGGGAGTTGATATAACGCTTGATAAGGTTGCATCTTCCCTTGGCGAATATATTCAAGCAGAGCCATCAGATACTAAAAAGATGGATGAAATTATCTTGAATATTTCAAAGAGATACGGAGTATCAAGAGAGGATATTCTTTCAAGCAAGCGCAGTAAGGAAATCGTTGAGCCAAGACATTTGATAGTTTACATAGCATTAAAATGCACTAAGCTTAATAAGGTGCAAATCGGTAATGCAATCAACCGTGACAGAACAACGCTTGTTTCAAGTGAAAAGTTTATCAAGGAAAAGATTGATAAGGATAATGACTTTAATTTGCTTGTGAAGGAAATTATAAGGGAAATCAACGGATGATTTCAAGGATGTAGGATGTAGGGTGTAGGGTATAGGAAAATTTGATTTTGATTTTTCGATTATTTATATACTTTTTATTCACACAAGGAAAAAGTAAGTTTTCAACACAATTCAACGGGGAAAATGTGGAAAACTTTTTAAGAGGTTGGTCTAATAAAGAATATAGACGGTATAAGGCTTTTAATACTTTTTTTCGATTCTTTTTTGCTTACTTTTTTCTTTGCGCTAAGAAAAAAGTAAGGCACAGTTGGTTGAGTGTGGAAAAAGGATAAAAAGCGGTTGTGGAAAATTTTGTGGAAATATTTTGAAAAGTGAATAAGCTTATCAACAAAAGTCAACAATAGCTTGTTGATAAAAAATCGCCACAAAGCTATGTGTTATAAGGCTTTAAGAATTTATCAACGGAATCAACGCCCCCTACTACTGCTACTACTAATATTTATAAATATAATTAAAAAAGAATTAATAAGAAAAAGCGAAGGTCGCTTGATTGATATTTTATTTATTTTTGATTTTTTTAAGCAAAATGATTTAATGATAAAGCTAAATTTAAAATAAATTGGGAGATTAAAAAATGATTGCTATTTTTGAAAAGAATGTTTTATTATCAGCATTAATTCCTGCTATGTACACAGTATCAGGAAAGAATACAATGCCATCAATCGAGGGTGTGCATTTAACATGTACAGGCGACAACAGATGTATGATTCAATCTTACGACCTTGAAAAGGGAATGAGAACATATATTGATTGCGATGTAGAGGAGGAGGGCGTTTGCATTATCAACGCGCAAAAGCTTCTTCAAATTATTAAGGCTATGCCTGAGGGAGCAATTAAGATTTCAGTTGACTCCTCTTATAAGACAATAATTGAAAGCGGAATGTCACATTTTGATATTAAGGCGCTTCCCGGAAATGATTTTCCGACATTACCTGAGCTGACAGGTGAGAGAGGCTTCTCAATTCCGCAGCATTTATTCAGAAAATTTGTAAACAGAATATTATTTGCAATTGGTCAAAACGATGCAAGACCGGTATTTAACGGCGCTTATTTCCAAATCAAGGGTAATAAGATTACGATTGTATCCTGCGACGGTAACAGACTTGCATACTGTGAAAAGGAAGCTGATATTGTAAATAAGAACAGAGACGGCTCTGAGGTTAACCTTAAATTTATTATTCCGGGTAAAACCTTGCTTGAAATTTTAAAGATGGTTAAGGACACAGAGGACGAGATTGAAATCAGAATGCTTTCAAGAAGATATATTATTTTCAAGATAGGCACATTTGTATTTTTCTCAAAGACAATTGACTCTGATTATATTGATTATACAAGAATTTTACCAACCTCACACAATCTGAGCATTGAATTAAACGCAGGCGAGCTTCGCTCTGCGCTTGAAAGAAGCTCACTTATTGTTGAGGACCGTTTGGCAGGCAGCATTCGTTCATATGTTAAGTTTACAATTGATGAATGTCTATCTGTATCAACAACAAGCGCAAACGGAAATGTTTACGATGAAATTTCAATTAATAAGGAATACGGCGACGATATCGTAATCGGCTTTAACTGTAAGTTCTTGCTTGATGTATTTAAGGTTTGTGACGATGTTAAAACAAAAATGTCATTTAAAAACCAATTAACAGGCGTGCTTATTGAGCCTGAGGTTGTTGACGGCGAAAAATATATGTATTTTGTAATGCCGATCAAGATGAATAATTAAAACGGTAGCGTTTTAATTATTCATTCAATGCGTAGCAAATTCACTGTAATTGCGAAGCATATTACTTTTATTGTTTACAACTTAACTTTACGAAGTAAAACTTCACAGCGAAGCTACTTCACATAAAAATATGAAAGATTCAATTTTAAGAGAAAAAACTAAAAATATAGCGGTTAAAATATTAAAAATATGCGATGAAATTGATACTAAAAAAGGAAAAGGTGTATTAATTAATCAAATAGTTAAAAGCTCAACATCAATAGGTGCAAATGTAAATGAGGCAAATTATGCTTCAAGCAGAGCAGATTTTATTAATAAGCTACATATTGCATTAAAAGAATGTTATGAAACGGAATATTGGTTGGAAATATTAAAAGAATTAGATTGCGTTTCAAAAGAAAAGCTTGATGAAATAATGCAAGAATGTGGTACTGTTAGAAGAATACTTGTTAAATCGATAAATACTGCAAAAGAAAATTTAAAATAAGTGAAGTTCACAAAATGAGTGAAGTTCCTACGGAGTGAAGTTGCTATCGCAGGAAATCGCTTACAGCAGTGAATTAGCTTACGCAGAGATAATATGAAATGTAAAGAGATAGAATTTACTTCCTTTAGAAATATTGAGAGTGAAAAGATAGAATTTAAAGACGGGATAAATGTAATATACGGTGAGAACGCCCAAGGAAAGACAAATATTTTAGAGGGAATATATCTTTTTGCAAGGGGAAAGAGCTTCAGGGCTTTTAAGGACAAGGAGTTAATTAATTTTAATTCCAATGTCGGATATGCAAGAATGGTATATGAATCTAAAAAAGGTGAAATGGAGTTAGGGGTTGAGATACCTAAAAGCTCGCAAAAAAAATTTTACCGCAATAAAAATAAGGTTGGGAAAACCTCTGAGATAATCGGTGAATTTCGCGCGGTGCTGTTTTGTCCGTCCCATCTTGGAATTATAAAGGATTCACCGTCGGTCAGGCGTAAGTTTTTAGATATTGCAATTTCACAGCTTCGTCCGCTTTATATAAGGATGCTTGCTAAGTATAATGCGGTGCTTGAAAACAGAAATGCAATTTTAAAAATGAGCGATGAGGAACGAAAAGCATATGAAGGCATTTTAGAGGTGTATTCCGAGGAGTTAGCCACACTAAGCACAGATATTGCCAATATGCGTATTGAATATGTAAAAAAGCTTGATTTTTGGGTTAAACGGTATTTTGAGGAGATGACTGACGGTAAGGAATTGCCAAGCATTACATATGAAACAAATGCTGATGAGGCGGATTTTGATTCCCGTGAGTCCTTAAAGAAAAAATATTCGGATTTACTTAAAAATAATATTGAAAGAGAAATAAAATACGGCGCAACTCTTTACGGAATCCATAAGGACGATTTAAAAATTGAATTAAACGGAAAAGACGCGCGTTTTTATTCCTCGCAGGGACAGCAAAGAAGTCTTGCGCTTGCTATGAAGCTGAGCGAGGGTGAAATCAGCAAGGAAACAAGCGGCGAATATCCTGTATTTTTACTTGATGATGTTTTAAGTGAGCTTGACGAAAAAAGACGCAAGTATATAATGTCAAATATCAAAAAAAGACAGGTTATTATCACCACTTGCGAAAGCACTGCCTTTAATGAGGTTGATGATGTTAATTTTGTGTATATCAACAATGGAAAGCTTTGCGAAGCACCTAAGACTGATGATGAAATGATAGAAAATATTGAGGAGTAAGCGGTTAATTTTATAGTGAAGTTCCTACGGAGTGAAGTTATCTGCGATAGTGAAGTTTGCTATGCAAGTGAAGTTGCTACGCAATGAAAATCACTTTGTGCAGTGAATTTACTAATCACTAATTAATAACCACTAACAACTAAAATGTACATACACATAGGTGAAAATAAGGTAGTAAGAGATAAGGATATATTAGCAATATTCGATATGGATAGCGCGACGGTGTCCTCTGTTACTAAAAAATATTTATCAAATGCTCAAAAAGAGGGCAGAGTTAAAATGCTCGGCTTTGATTTACCGCGAACATTTATTATAATGAAAAATAAAACTGTTTATCTTAGCACATATAGGTTTTCGAGGATGATGGAGAGTTGATATTTAGCTGCCAGCCGCCAGCGGTTAGCAAATAGCGGGATTAGACCTGAAAAGGATTATAATATTTGTTGGTTCTTTTTTACGCTTTCTTTTTGTAAAGAAAATCAAAAAAATAAATAATAAATTATAAATAAATAGAATTGAGGCTTTTGTTTCGATTCTTTTGCCAAGCTTTTCTTTTCATAACGGTGAAATGAAAAAAATAAATTGAATCAGTTTTCGATTTTTTTGGTTCTTATACTTTGTATTAAAAAATAAAGACAGAAACTATTGAAATTAAATTTAGAATAATTTTCGATTCTTTTTGGTTCTTTTTCTTCGCGTTAAGAAAAAGAACGGAAAAAGAACGAAAAAAAAACGGAAAAAAACAGATAAAGAGTAATAAAAAATATCCTATAAAGGAGAGAAGATAATGGAAGAAAAGGAAAATGTAGTTGAAAGAGAGTATGGCGACGAGCAGATTCAGGTGCTTGAGGGACTTGAAGCGGTAAGAAAGCGTCCGGGTATGTAC
>JAFQAM010000099.1 GCA_017416885.1 Clostridia bacterium
GTCAGAATCAACTCTATACACCATTCTTAAAAGGTTAGAGGTAGCAACGCTTTTAACCGTTTATTCCTTAGAGCATAACGGTAGGCTGCGAAAATACTACCATATAACCGAAAAGGGCAAAAAACGAATACAGGATTTTAAGGAAGAATGGCAAGAGGTAATGACAATTTATAAATTTGTAACCAAGGAGGACGAAAATGAATAAGCAGGAATTTATATCAAGGTTAAAATCAATGCTTAGCGACTTCCCTGAAAAGGAAATAAAGGAACGAATTGACTTTTATTCTGAAATGATAGACGACAGAATAGAAGACGGTCAAACCGAAGAAGAAGCAATAAAGGATATCGGCACAGTAGAGGAAATCGCCAAGCAAATCATAGACGAAATACCCTTATTTAAAATAATCAAACATAAACTAAAAAACAAATCAAAAGACAAAACAAAAAGCACCAACCCCAAAAAACGCTCTTGGTGGGAAATAACCTTAATTGCCGTTGGCTCACCGATATGGCTTTCACTTTTAATCTCATTCTTTGCTATAATATTTAGCTTATATGTATCAATTTGGGCAATTATTATATCACTTTTCGCAGTAGATTTATCACTACTTTTAAGCGGTCTTGGTATAATTATGGGCGTAATTTACATTTTCACAGAAAGCGCATCGATTGGACTTCTTATAATTTCCTGCGCTATTTTATGCGTAGGATTGTCAATCCTATTTTTCTATGTATGCAAATATACCGCAAAATTAGGCATATTTATCACTAAAAAAATAGCAAGACTAATAAAAAGTATTTTTATCAGTAAGGAGCAAATACAATGAAAAAAGTAAAAATAGCAATAATTCTTATAATTCTTGCCTTCGTAATATTTGCTTTAGTGATGGCTTTTAATCAATGGAGCTTTAAAGCTATGTTTGAAAAGGATTATATTACTAATACATACGAAATCACAGAAAACTTTTCCAATATTAAAATAATGGTAGAAACAACCGATGTGGAAATACTACCTTCACAGGACAGTAAATGCAAAATTGAAATTTACGAAAACGCAAAATATCCCCATAGCGCCGAGGTAATAAGCGGCGGGCTTACAATAACTCAACCGAACAAGAAAATTACTAACTCTTTATTCAATTTTGAAAATCCTGAAATTACAATTTACCTTCCAAATTCAGAATATAAAGCTTTTCTTGCCGTGTTATCAACAGGCGATATTTTAATAGACAGTAGCTTTAAATTTGATTTAATTGATATCGATGTCACAACAGGTGATGTTAAAAATTACGCATCAGTAAATCAAAGCCTTAAAATCGAAGCAACCACAGGAGATATCACTCTTGAAAATATTTCAGCTGAAAATATCAATCTTTCAGTATCAACAGGAGATATCACACTTAAAAATACATTAGTCTCAAATAATATCACACTTAATATAAGCACGGGAAAAGCTGATTTAACAAATGTAAATTGTAAGTATCTATCATCAAAGGGTACAACAGGAGACATAAAATTAAATAATGTAATCGCTACCGAAGCTTTCAACATAAAAAGAACAACAGGCGATGTAATATTCGATAGCAGCGATGCAAACGAAATCACCGTCGATGTAACAACAGGAGATGTGTTAGGTACTTTGCTAACAGGCAAAAATTTCAGTGTTGACACCACAACAGGCAAAAAGAAAGTACCGGGGACCACAGGCGGTCTCTGTAAAATCCATACAACAACAGGAGATATTATCATTACAATCAAATAAAATAAACACATATTCACTTGAACATCTGTTCATAAATAAAAATAACTATTGCAAAACGCAATAGTTATTTTTATTTTTTAAAGCTTTACTGTTTTCGCAAGAGGTACTGAGTAGATAAGTACCTTAGAAATAGGTCTTTCAAAAATCATCTCACAGGCTCTTTTATAATATGTCAGCTGCGCGGAATGTCTTTCCTTTAATAATTCCTCATAATTTTGGAGAGTAACTCTATCGGTTTTATAGTCCACAAGTACAAGCTCACCGTTTTCATTTTCATAAATACAGTCAGTAACACCTTGAACAAGCACTCTTTCGCTCTTTAAATCCTCATTACTTGTAAATTCATCTGCATCAAGCATTATATTGAAGCGAAACTCTCGTGTAACACTCTTACTATTTAAAATTTCCTTGAATAAATCCGATTTTACAAACATCTCAAGATGCTCTTTATTCATTATATCGCTGTTGCGCTGTGAAATAAATGAAGCTTTAAGCAGCTCATTAACCTCATAATCAACACCGTTTTCCCAAAGCCTCTTAAAATCGCAAAATTGCATAAATGTATGAGTTGCAATACCTCTTTCGTTTGCTAATACCTCATTCTTATCATCTAAGAACATAGGAGCTTCCTTAAGCGGTTTAATGTCAATATCGTCATTCTCATTTCCGTCAAGAATCTCAGGATAAAGCTTCGATATGCTCATTTTAGAGGGAAGCTTCTTTAAATAGTCATATTTATATTTAAAATTAAGCCTCTTTTCTAAAATATCCTGGTATTCATCAATTTTTTCTCTTGATAAGGGAGCCTCAATAACCTCATTTTTATCAAGGGAAAGCTGACTGATATCAACCTCATAAGCAACATAAGAGGAATGAGGATTTCTTGCGCCACCTGAAATAAAGCTATATAAATTTTTAGCAGAATATAGCTCATATGGCTTTATGTATTTTTCCCCCTCACAAAGAATAGCCTTGTTCTTTAAGGGATGTGCGCTTGAAGATGTTAAAATCAAACGGTTTTTCGCTCTTGTCATAGCAACATAAAGCACACGCATTTCCTCCTCGCGCATATCTCTTGCAATTTGAAGGGAAATGCACTTTCTTGCCATTGTCTCATATTTGTTTAAACCGTCATCGCGGCTTACATATCCTGCAATACCGAGATTTCTTTGGAACAAAATCGGGTCCTTAGTATCAGCCTGATTAAACGGATCTGATAAATTACAAATAAAACAAACCTCAAACTCAAGTCCCTTTGAGGAATGTATAGTCATAATCTTGACATTTTCCTTTGCAGTATCACCCGCAAAGCTCTTGTCACCCTTAGAGTCGGAAATCTTTTCAATATGCTTCAAAAAGCTATATAATCCCTTAAAGGACGAGGCTTCATACTCTCTTGCTAAATTATAAAGCTTAATCAGATCCTCTTTTTCACTACCGTTGCACATTGAAAGTATTCCGCAAATACCGAATACATATGCAATCGCCTGCGCAGAGGACATCTTTTTAGTAGCCTTCTTAATTTCAGTAAGCTTATTAAGAAAATCATCAAGCTTTTTTCTTAGCTCGCTATCCTTATTGTAGCTTAATATGCTTGAATATAGAGAAGCAGACTTTGGCGCTCTCTTTCTTATTTTAGTAAGCTCAGCAAGAGTAAATCCAAATACCTCAGACCTCATTGCCCCCGCAAGATAAATATCCCTTGAGGGATTGTCAATAGCATTTAAAATACAAATCATCAATAGAATATGCGGCTTTTCAAAGAAATCCTCAGCCATTTCATACCGTGAGCTGATGCCGTATTTTTCAAGCGCCTCAGTATAAAGCCTATGATTAGATGTGTAATTTCTTAACAAAATCGCAATATGCGAGGGACGGATTTTTTCACCGTTAGGCAAGTATTCCGTATCAATCATTTCCTTAATGCGCTTAGCAACAAATTCCGCCTCATATTTAGGACCGTTGCCCCTGCCAAGCCCCGAGGAATTAATAAGACAAAGCTCTGTATCAGCATGCTTATAATCGTCAGACAGATTCTTGGAATATATTAGCGCATCCCCGTTAGCATCATAAGGAATACCTGAGGAATTAGAGAACATATAGTCGGATATCAGATTGGAAAAATCAATAATCTTTTTGTCGCATCTGTAATTATTTGACATAAATATAGATAATCCCGAGCTAGCCTCATTAAAATTATCCTTATTATCAAAATCAGTTCTGTACTGTGAGAAAATTTCAGGCTCAGCAGAACGGAATCGGTATATGCTTTGCTTAATATCGCCAACCATAAAACGGTTATTTCTTGCAATAGCCTTGAAAATATTGTCCTGTACAGAGTTGGTGTCCTGATATTCGTCTATATAAATTTCATTATACTGAGATGCAATATCGATAGCCAACTGTGTTTTTTCACCGCTTTCATCATAAAGAAGCTTTAACGCAAAGGTTGAAATATCATTAAAGGAATAAACAGAGTACAGCCTCTTTTTCTTATTCAGCGCTAACTCAAATCTCTTTAAAATATCATAAATAGCATTGCAAATAACACTGTTTTGCTTAAGTCCGCTCATAATACCCTTTTCAGTAGAGGTAAAAAGCGTATCCTTAAGCTTGATAGCAAAATCCTTGAATCTTGCGCGCGCATCTCTGTAAAAGCTCATTGGAATACTGTCGTTTACAAGCTTACTTGTGGGCATTTTGATAAAATCAATTGATGTGGCAATTTTAGCAAGCTCATCATAAGAACGGCCGTTTTTTAAAGCAGAATCCAAATCGGTTAAATACTTAAGCTCATTAGCAAATAATTCCTCATACGATTTGCCCTTAGCGTCATTCATTACATCCTTTAATGCGTCAGTATAAATAGGAATAAAATAGCTAACGCCCTCGCTTACATACCTTTTTAAAACATCGCCGTAAATAGTATCTAAAAAGCTACTCTTATTTGAATTGTCCTCTAAAAGAGTTTCAAGACCGTTAGCGGTAGTAAGAAGCTTTTTTCTTAATTCTAAAAGTGACTTTCCAAGCTCACTTTCCGACCAAATGCTTGAATAACAGTCCGCCACCAACAAAAAGCTCTTATCCTTATTGTCGCTTTCATATAGCTCATCAATAATCTCAGCAATAGTCTCTCTTTCAAGCACCTCAATTTCGCTTGCTTGTCCTATTCTGAAATTGGCATCAAGCATCAGTTTATCAAAATTAGGTCTTACAAGCCTCATACAGAAGCTGTCAATAGTGCAAATATCCGCAGAAGCCACCTGAAGCAGCTGCTTCTGAATATGCGTATCGTTGGGATTTTCCTTTAATACCTTACTTAAAGCAACGCTGATTTTATTCTTTAATTCCGCGGTTGCCGCTTTTGTAAAGGTAACAATCAGCATTTTTGAAATATCCTCGCCGCTTTTCAGCTTGCGGATTATTCTTTCAGTAAGAGTCGCGCTTTTTCCACTGCCTGCCGCCGCAGAAATAATTAAATCACTACCTGTGTGTCCAATCGCCAGCTCTTGCGCTTCAGTCCATGTAATATCAGCCATTTTTCCTCCTTCTGCATACCGAATAATGCTCACAGTATTGGCAAGGATCCTTCTTGGATTTATCAGGCTCAGCAAACGCGTTACCGCTTAAAATCTCATTACCAATCTTGCCAATAGCATTTTCAAGGCTCTTGTAAATATCCTCAAAATCCTGTAAAGTTTTATACCAATCGCTATGCTCATTCTTGCATGGTATAAATCTACCGCCACCGTTACTGTCCTGCGCCTCTATAACATCATAATTATCAAGGAAATATCCGGAGCGCTCAATTCTGTCAACAGTAATTTCCTTTTCATAATCACTAAGAGACGAATCCTCTAAATCAACATCAAATTTAACACTGTTCTTAGAAATATTCATAGGGAAGTACATAATTCCGGCAGGCTTAATTTCCTTTGTATCGCCCATAAATTTCTTTTTAAACTCACAGTCATCCATTTTACATAAGGTAAACAGATAAATAAATAACTGCGCGCCATAGCCCTTGTCAATTAAATCAAGGGAAATTTCCTCAGAGCCGGACTTGTAGTCAATAACCTTAACATAAGTAGTGTCCTTATCTCTGAATACATCAACTCTGTCAGCCGTACCGATTAATGAAGCGGTTGCATTTTCTCCAATATTAAATTTTAACGAGCAAGGCGCTTCTATTCCGTCGCCTGACAGGGAAAGCTCCATATAATGCTCATTAAATTTACTTTGCTTTAATTCCTCAACTAATTCGCAAAGATAAACAACAAGGCTTTTCTTCAGCTTGTTAAATAAATACCTCAGCTTCTTTGACGCATTAACAGAGCTGCATACAAGCAAAGAATATTCATTAATTATATCATCAACAATTTTCTCAATATCCTTAGCATCAATAGTATTTATGTCAATTTCACCGTCGCGCTTCATATTGAAGAACTTTTCAATGATTAAGTGATTAAGAGTACCGACATCACTTGAAGCAAAGGAAATTCTTTTGCTTGGCTTTAATCTTAATACATAATCAAGATAATACTTTAATTTGCAGGAAGCAAATGTCTCCATGCTTGACTTAGAAAGGGCAATATGCTCGCCGAAAACATCCTTAGCAGTATCAGCATCAACCGTTAAATCCTCATTAGAGAAGATACCCTGTGTCGATTTTTTAATGCTAAAATGCTCCTTGATAGCAGAAGCAACCTCCTTATCATAAGATGATAACCATTCATATGCATTTTTGCCCGTGTATATTCTGTCAATAGGCTTAAGGGAGGATGTGTCGATAATTTTATCCTTCCCAATCAGCGTAGTTAATCTTAAGAACGCAATTGAAGGCAGCATAGCCGCGCCCTTAATGTTTGACTTCAATGTTGAAACAGTAACAGAATGAGAAGCTATCGACATTGCATTTCTGAACGCTAAAAGCTCATCATCACTGCGTATATCTGTTTTAGAGGATAATTCAAAATTCACTCCCGCATTGGATGTAAGCGTAATCCCCAATGTTTCAAGAGTGATTTTGTCAGTGTCGGTAAAGAAGCCCTCGTCGCTGATTTCCTTAGGAAAAACACCCTCATTCACGCCCAAAATAAACACATGCTTAATGTTTTTCGCTCTTACAGTAGGCGCATCTCCAATTAAAACATTATCCTCGCCTGACGGTATTGCGCCAATTCCGTTTTCGCCTAACGCGTATCTTAATAAAGAAGCGTAGTCTTCAATTGTAACCTGCGCATCTCCGCAAATATTAACAAGCTCATCAAGGGCAGATACAAATACATTCCACACCTGTGAAAGCTCATAGGCATCGCGCCTTGACTCGCATTCGTCAATTTCCTTTTCTAAATGCTCCTTAACCTTATGCGCATTTAGAAACTTAAATAAAGCCTTAGAAGCGCTGCTTACAGTAGCTCCCTTAATAAAGCAATCCTCAAGGATTTTTAATTTATTATAAACTCTGTCTCTGACATCATTTACGCGGGAGAGTGTGTCTAATTGAATAATTGTAGGCTCACTCACATATCCGTCGGGATTAGATGCCCAATAGTCGCTATCCTTGAATTTCTTGCCGTAAATGTTCCATCTGAACATATAGCTTTCAAAATCGTTAAGCTCA
>JAFQAM010000100.1 GCA_017416885.1 Clostridia bacterium
CAATCGCGAAAAGAAGTACAAGCTAATGAGAGATCAAGGAATTAACATATAATGATTAAGGTATTAGTACACGTCTCAAACGGAAAAATGGGCGGTCGTGTTTTAGAAGCAAATTCTAAAAGTGATACCTGCGAGCTTTTCTGCGGCGTTGACAAAATGTCAAACGGTAACGAAGGCTACAAATATTTTTCTGATTTTGAAGCAATAAAGGACAAGCCTGATGTTATTATTGATTTTTCATTCCACACAGTAGTTAAGGATGTGCTTGATTATGCAGTAAAGGTTGGATGCCCGATTGTAGTGGCTACAACAGGACTTAACGATGAGGAAAAATCATATGTGGCAAAGGCGGCAAGCAAAATCCCTGTATTCCTGTCAGGCAATATGTCGATAGGAATTGCAACGCTTTGCGATACTGCAAAAAGAGTGGCAAGCGCATTTCCAAATGCAGAAATTGAAATCGTCGAAACTCACCACATAAGAAAAGCAGACGCGCCAAGCGGTACAGCCTTAATGCTTGCAGATAGCATTAAGGAAGTAAGACCAAACGCAAAATATGTATTTGGCAGATACGGTATGAGCAAGCGCGAAAAGAACGAAATCGGTATTCACGCCCTTCGTATGGCTAATATCGTTGGTATTCACGAGGTGTATATTACAACCGATACAGAGCAAATCCTACTCAAGCATACCGCATTTGACAGAGCCCTCTTTGCCGACGGCGCTATGAAGGCGGCTGAATTTTTAGTTGGCAAGGACGCAGGCATCTATACAATGCGAGATATTTTCAAGAATTGAAAATATCAGTCGTTAGATGTTAGCAGATAGCGGTTAGCGAATTTGTTTAACAAAGAAATATAAAAATATTCATAAACACAAATTGTGCAAATCAACTTATAGTGGTGGTTTATTTGCCAAAAAATAAATCGTAAGGAAAATGCTGACGGCTGACCACTGACGGCTGACGGCTGTGAACGAATTTATGAGTGAACTACTCCACGAAAATCTTGGCATCTGTGGCGATAATTTAACATTTGCAGGCTATGATACGGTTGAGCTTGCAAAGAAATACGGCACACCGCTTATGCTTTTAGATGAAAAGAAAATAAGAAATACAATGCGTACCTATAAAACCGCAATGAAAAAGTATTTCGGCGAAAAATCCTGTCCTCTTTATGCATCAAAGGCGCTTTCCTTTGTAGGAATGTACCAGATTGCTAAGGAAGAGGGAATTAACACCGATATAGTATCAATTGGCGAGCTTTATACAGCTATTAAGGCTGGCTTCCCACTTGAAAATGCGTTTTTCCACGGCAACTGCAAAACCGACAACGATATCAGATACGCAATTGAAAATAAAATAGGCTTCTTTATTGTAGATACCTATGACGAGCTTTACGCAATTGACAGAATTGCAGGCGAGCTAAACACAAAGCAAAAAATCTTATTTAGAATAACACCGGGCATTGATCCACACACCCATCAAGCAATCTCAACAGGCAAGGTGGATAGCAAGTTCGGTACAGCTATTGAAACAGGACAAGCATACGAAATTACAAAAACCGCGTTAACTTTAAATAATATCGACCTTCGCGGCTTCCACTGTCACATTGGCTCACAGATTTTTGAAATCGAGCCGTTTTGCGATGCTGCCGATATTATGATTAAGTTTATTGGCGATATCAGAGAAAAATTAGGCTATACCGCCGAATACTTAAACCTTGGCGGTGGATCGGTTATTGTATTTGAGCCCAATATCGAAGGTGATTATGAAGTGACAGATGATGATATCTCTGCTGCAATTTCAGCTTTGGTACTTCGTC
>JAFQAM010000101.1 GCA_017416885.1 Clostridia bacterium
CGCCGTGTAATGCAAGCGGGATTGTTACCCATTGGTATTTTCTGATACCGCCGTAGTAGTGTGTTTTCAGGTAAGCAAAGCCCTCGTTTTCAAACATTGGATGCTGCTTCAGGTCAAGGCGTGGGGAGTCGATATGAGCTGCGCAAATTCTGATGCCGTTTTCTACATTTTCTGTACCTGCAACGAATGCGAATAAGCTCTTATCTCTATTGTTAAGGTAGTACTTGCCGCCTTTTTCAATTTTGTCGCCAAGCTTGTATTCTTGGAAGCCTTCCTTGGAAAGCATTTTGATTGCTTCCTTAACCGCTTCTCTTTCTGTCTTCGCGTTGTCAAGGAATGACTTGTAGCCCTCGGAATACTCTGTTACAGCTTTCGCTTCCTTAGCGCTTGCTACATCAAATGCGTTTTCCTTTTTGTAGAAAAGCTTGTCCTTTAATTCTTTTAATTCCTTCTTGTTCATTTTATATCTCCTTTTAATTATTTTTATTCTCAAATTTATTTTTAAGCTCTGCTATAATATCAAGAATTTGCTTCTCGACATCAGCATTTGCAGAATTATCAATTTCGTAGGCGCATTTTTCCCGTAGGTCATTATCGGTCAGCTGACTGCTTATACGGGAAAGCGCTTTTTCGTAGGTTATTCCGTCACGGCTCATTATTCTTTGAAGCTTTAGCTCGGTGGGGGCTGTAACGCAAATTGTTACATCGCACATTTTATCAAAGCCGCTTTCAAATAACACAGGGGCATCAATTAAGACTCCCTTGTAGCCGTTTTGCTCGCTTTCATTAATTAGCTTAACTGTTTCCTTTTCGATATGAAAATGAGTTATTTTATTAAGCTGATTAAGTCTTTGTCTTGAGCCTTCGCCCTCAAAAACTATTTTTGATAATGATTTTCTGTTCAAGCTTCCGTCGGGATTTAAAATGGAATCGCCGAAGCATTCTCTTAGCTCCTTGACGCAATCGGATTTTGGCGTTGCTAAGTCTCGATATACTCGGTCGGTATCAATCCATTTATAGCCGTAGGTGGAAAAGAGCTTACATACAAAGCCCTTGCCTGAGCCACTTGAACCGCAGACACCAATTTTAATCATTGCTATCACTGTCCCTTTCTATTTGCATTTCCTTGCCGCATTTGTCGGATTGATATGCTTTTTCAAGAATCAATTGAACATATGCGCCGTCGTCAAATGAGATTGCGGGCTGTTTGTTGTTTACTACGCAATCGACAAAGGAATAGTAATTGCCAAGATGTCCTCTCAGCCATCCGATTGGGGCTTTTATGCCGGGGAATATGCCGCCCGGGGAAGGATATCTGTTTACGCATTCGATTTGCGTATATCCTCTTTCACCGCCATAGCTTCCGTCATTTCTTTCACAGGAATAGAAATCAAGGAAATTGATGTTCATAAGATTGAAGCGAATGCTTCCCTTATCTCCGTGAATTTCAAATGCTAAATCGTCATTTGAGCCTGTGGTGATTTTGCTAACTGTTACCGTGCCTACTGCTCCGCTTTGAAGTGTGGCAAGCAAATAAAATGCTTCGTCTGCGTTGGTGGTCCAATCCTGTCCGTTTACGCCCTTGCGATTGGGAAATGCAATTTGTCCCTTGCCGTAAACTGATTTAAATTCACCGCAGAGGTAGTATATAAGGTCAATAACATGTGAGCCTAAATCAAACAGCACTCCGCCGCCGCAAATTGATTTATCCTGCTTCCATCCTGTTTTATTAACATCAAGGGCGCTTGAATGGTGATACTCGGCATTAAATGAGAGTATGCGACCTAATTTGCCTTCGTCAATCAGCTCCTTGGCTTTAAGGATTGGGGATAAAAAGCGATTATTGAAAACCATATGACATTTTACATTATGCTTCTTAGCAAGACTGGAAAGCTCCTTGGCTTGCTCATATGTAACGGCAAGCGGCTTTTCGCAATAGATATGCTTGCCTGCGATTATGGCTTTTTTGGCAGTTTCATAATGGTAGATGTTTGGTGTGCAAATGTCGATTGCATCAATTGAAGCATCATTAATGATGTCGTCCTCGTTATCGGTGTAGCTTTCAATTCCGTATTGCAAGCTTGCGTTTTTTGCATTTTCAATATTTTTAGTACAAACTGATACGATCTTTGCATCAAGGTCACTTCCAAAGAAAAGCTTTAAATTATTGACGCAATAAAGGTGTGTTTTTCCCATTGAGCCGAAGCCTAAAAGTCCTATTCTCATAAAGCGCCTCCTATACTAAATTATATTTACATTATATTATAGCATTAAAACATATATTTTGCAAGAGCTAAATGGAATAAAAAATAAATACCTCGCAAAAGCGAGGTATTTACTGTTTAATAGTTAAATTTGAAGTGTGACATTGTTAGCCCTGTGTTTGAATTTGCAAGGTAGGTTTTAAGGTGTTCCACAATTGCTTGATAGCAGAGGAAATATACCTGTTTCATATTTTCGGCTGGGGGAGTGTCTGTATCGTTGTATCTGAACAATGAAATTTCAAACAAGGAGTTAAAGTCTGTTTCATAATTTTTAGCAGGGCTTTGGGCGTTCACCTTACTCATAATCGTGGTTTGGTCCAAGGTCATATCATGGAAGCTGAAGGTGTATTGATTTTTTACGCCATCAATACAAAGCTCGGCTGAGTGGAGACGCTTTGCGTTTCTTAAGAGGAAAAGCTTGATTGTAAGCTCCTCGGTCTCGGTATTGAAAATATAGTAATACTCAAAGCCGATTTTCTCACCGTCTCCGCCCTCCTTGAAGTAAGCAACATATTCGTCGCCTTCAATTGCTTGCGCGTGAATCATAACATTTATTGCTAAGATATCAAATGCGTTGGATGCAAGAGTTTGACTATATAGGCTTGCGACGGTTACGGGATTATTTATGTTTAGGGATTTAATTTGCTTAGCTTTTATGGCGAAATTCAGGTTTTGCGCGTCGGTGATTGTCATTGTGTTAATGCCCACAACCTGACCTAAGGAGTTGATAAGAGGTCCGCCGCTGTTTCCTGTGGAAATTGGCGCGGTCATAGCAATACAGTCTATGCCCGATACTTGGAGAGACGGATTTGACACAATGCCTACGCTGAATATATCAGTCACGCCCATTGGGCTGCCTAAGGTGTACACAGTGTCGCCTGTTTTTGGCTCATCTGTGGATATTTCAAGGAACGGTGTTGACTGCTTTTCTATTTGAATTATCGCCACATCCTCGGTCTTATTGTAGCCAAGGACCTTTGTTACTGAGTGAGTTGTGTTATCGGAATATAAAGTTACCTTTAATGAATATGCGCCATTAATTACATGGTAGTTGGTGGCAATTTTACCGTCATTACTGATAAAGAAGCCTGAGCCTAAGGAATATCTGTGTCCCGCTTTATCGTAAGCATCAATTCTAACCATAGCTTTAGATACCATATCGTAAATTTGACCGTTGGTTAATGTGGCGTTTCCGTCCTCGGGGACCTCAATTTTAGACACATAGTCGTCCTTTTTTGAAAAATCACAGATTTTACAAATGTATGTGGTATAGCCCTCGCTTGTGGTTGTGGGGAGAGTTACTGTTGTGGCAAAATCGTGGTCTGTTGTTACTGCAATCGTTTTTGTTTCAAGGTCAATGCCGCAGCTACTACAAAATAGCTTTTCTGTGCCTGTATCCTTACAGGTTGGATTTTTTGTTACTGTCCATTGTCCTTGTACATGTCCTAATTTAGCAATCGGTCTTGAGTCAACCACCTTATTACAGGTAGTACAAATCTTTTCCTCTGAGCCTGCAAGCTGACAGGATGGCTCCTTGGCTACTCTCCAAACATCGCCCGTATGAGCGCCCTTTGGCTTAAAATCAAATAAAAGCTCATCGCCACATTCGGTGCATAGTCTTTGAGTATATCCGTTTTCACTGCAATTTGAGGGGTATGTTGTTTCTACATAGCTATGTACATGCTTATCCTTTTTGCAAGAGGTTACAAAGAATAAGGATAGCATTATTAAAAGCATAATTGGTATGATTTTTTTAAGCATTTGTTTTTCCTTTTTTAAATTTATTACTATATTATTTTAGCATATAGTTAATAAAAAGTCAATTACTTATTGAATGATGGCTTTAGTTGACTTTTTTTACATTATATGGTATAATTAATATATAACATAGTAAATTAGATGCCTATACTGTTGTTACTGAAAGGAGACCATTATGAAAAAGATTGTTTTTATTACAAACGCCGTTATTCAATGGATTCACTCTATTTATTTAGTGTTACAGATTTTAGTTATTTCAGGATTAGCATCATTAACTTATCCAACAAGTATGCAGGATATAAATATGTTTTTATATTTGCTGATAGGAAGCCTTGTGTTGTATTCGATTAATTTAGTGTTCTATTTTATATGCAAAAGAAAAGGTATTGAAATTAAGTTTTTAAAATATAACATATCAAATGCAATTTTGTTGTTTATTTCTTTTATATCGCTTTTTATATAATGATATAGTTGATGAAATTGATTGAAATATCAAACGCAAGGTACAAAGAAAGGTAATTAGATTATGAGAATACAGAATTTAAATTCTTTTGATGTCGCTTTGGAGATAAATGGTGTGGAATTTAAATTTAAGCCAAATGAGTTTAAAGAAATAAATTCTCCTGATACTATTAAAATCACCTTAAAACAACATAAAGCAAGTTCATCTATGTCTATCGAGGAAATATTTGCTCGTGAATTCGGACCGTCGGGAGCGTTGGATTTGGTTTTAAGCTCTTATCAACCTGCATTTTTTGATATAGTATTGCAAAGTGAATATATATTAGCTGTACAGGATAATGCCAATATACAAATATGTCAGCAGAATATTCGTCCCTGTTATGAATGTTCATATGACAGATTATTCCCTGTTGGGGAAAATTTTGATATTATATCCGAAAATTATTGTTTTTCCGAAAAAGAAGAATATACAAAGAAATTTAAAAAAGCTAACACCAAAATACACTGGTACACGCCTATTTTAAAAATATCTTTAATTGTATGGCTGTGTGTGAGCATTTTGTTAAGCGTTTTTATGTCTATAAATTATGGAATATTGGGAACATTGGCATCAGTTCTTTTGTGTGCCATAATTGCTGTTCCATTGACATTGATGCTGTTAATGAGCAAATTTTCAGGCTCTTGGCATTCTAAGCATGCGTTAAAACAGTTTGAAAACGATACCATAGTTGAGTATTTTCGCAAAGAAAATTTGAGCAACTATACGGACAGTAAAGCTTAATTTTGGGAGACACAGAACTGTCGAAACCACTGTCTGTTAGAAAGGAACAAAAACAAAAAGGACGAACAGTGTACGGTTCTGTGTCCGATGTTCTATGGACAGTTCTATGGCACACAAGTTTGGACAGAAGACGGTGGCGAAATCTGAAAAACGCGAACAAATTTGAAATGATTTGCGTTCAGCACGGACACAGAACCGTCCCCTGTCTCCCTAACGATAGCAGGGGCAATATTTGTAATTGCAAAAGGAGCTTTGATTGGAGGAGCTATAAATGGAACACTTGGGCTTGTAGCAGGAGGAATTAGTTTTCAAAATGGCAAAGTTAATTGGAGCTGGGACGGTGCAGCAGAGGGCTTTGCACAAGGGGTTATTAATGGAATGATAAGCGAAGGCGTGAGTGCTGAATTGTCAGGTATAGGAAAAAATTTAACTCAATCAGCTTATAGAGGAATTCAAGGATTAATAAATTGTGGCATTTCAGGTACTATATCAGCGGTGCAAGAATTAAAAAATAATACTTTTTCTTTGGGAAGTGTTATTAGTTCATCAATATTTGGTTTTTTTGGAGGATTCTTGGGAACAAAGTTTGGCGAAGGTATCAGAAATGTTCTTGTTGATGTGGGGCTTCAATTTGGAGAAACTTTATTTGAAGAGATTAAAGAATTCTTTAAAAGTATATATGGAGAAATACGTATAAAAATTTCATTTTACACGGGGTGATATAGTATGGATATATTATTTTATTTAGAAATCCTATTGTTTTTACAGGCACTTGCTTATTGTGCATCAATTATATTAGATTATTACGGAAAAGAAAAAGGATTTACGCTAATTAAACTTTCTGGGTTTAAAAAAATTATATTTCTAAAATCTAAATTCGAGGATAAAAAAGATTTCGTTAGTAAAATTTCTTTTCAATTTCAAATTTCAAATTATATATATTTATTTGCATATTTAGTTTTTGCGATTATTGAATCATTTGTTTTTCCAAGTCCAATATTGTCGATTGTTCTTGTTGTGTTAAACTTAATAGGTTTTTGCGTTCTTTTATTATCGATAATCATTGTTGGTTTTTTATCTTTTAAAAACGATGCTAAAAATGAAAAAAAACATTGAATCGCAAAAAGGGGATTAACAAAAGCGGACAGGGGAAGCGGACACGAGCCGGAGGACGGTTCGAAACCACTGAAAAAGTCTCCAAATAATTGAATTTAGCAACAAAATATGGTATAATAGAAGCAGAAAAAGAGCCGAAATAAAGAAAATTTGTGACGGTATGTGACTTGAATGACGGACAGGGGACGGTTCTGCTTTTTTGAAATAAGGAGGAAAAATGATCATTTTCGAATCACAAAAACCAAGCTTACTGGATTTGAATTTTTTTGGAGTTTTTATTTTAATTTTGTTTTTAATAGTGGATTTATTATTCATATTTAAAGGTTATACTTTAATAAAAAAACGCTCAGAAAGGCCGCATAAAAGAATGCTTGGTTCATTGCCCGCAATCGTACTATCCGTAATTGTTGTAATAATGTTTGTTTCCATCATATATAATAAAATTTGGGATAGAAATCTATACAACTCATATATTAATGGTGAGGCGAAAATTGTTCAAGGATATGTTGAGGATTTTTCTCCTGCACCTAAAACCGGGCATGCCCCAACAAAGTTTATGGTTGATGGTTTAGAATTTTCATGTTATCACGAAGATGACACAAAATTATATTATACTCAGGCAATTTACGATCTTAAAGAAGGACAGACAGTAAAAATATGGTATATTGATAATCATATTATGAAATTAGAAGTATATGATTAGCCTACGGAAAGGTGTCGATGATCACTTGGACTGACGGATGGGGATGGTTCCTTATCTCCAATAGAAAAAACAATTAGTATTCCGTAAAAACAAATGGAGACACAGAACCGTCCCCTGTCTGCTCTTTATTATTTGAATCAGTACTTAGGAGGAATGATGGGTACTTGGGGTACAGGTATAAATAGTAACGACACGGCTGCTGATGTAATAAATACTTGCCGTGAAGTGTATTCTTTTCTTTCACCAGAAGATGCAAATAAAAAAATAATGGAAGTATTTAGTGAAATTCTTTCATATGATCAAGACGATGACGAGTTGGCTAATTTTTGGTACGCACTTGCAAATTGGCAGTGGGAACATGGCGTTTTGACCGAAAAGAACAAATTAACAGTTTTGAATATGTTAAAAACCAACCGTGGTATGGATTTGTGGCTCGAGGAAGGAAATAAATCGGATATAAAAAAGCGAAAAGAAGTGTTAAATAAATTATATCTAAAATTAATATCTCCAATGCCTTTGACCGCGCTTCCAAAAGCAATATTGAAAAAACCAAAGCATAAGATTGGTGATATCATCATATTTCAAACTGTTGATTTAAATATTGACAAAGAAAATTTCGCATGGCATATAGACAGTATTTCGAAATCAAAGTATTTTAAAAATTCAAAATATAATTCGGTTGAAAAAAATTCAGTGGAATTTGATGCGCATAAAAAATATTTGGCAATTATTTGTGTAGGAATTGAAACGGAGCCTTATTCCAAGTATTCGATAGATTTGCTACATAGTCATAGTATTTATGCATTTTATGATTATTGTGAGAAGGAAAAGCCTACGATAGAAAAATTAAAGAAATGTGGGTTTTTACCTGCAACATACAGTAAATTTTGTCCTAATCAAAAAGGATTCATTCATAAACTTTTTTTAAGTGAAATTGATTGGACATATACTTTTACTACAATTGATCCATTTAGTTTAAATCGCTCGCAAGTACAGAATTTTGAAAAATTAAATTCAATAAATGAAAAGGAGCGATTTGATAAATTAATTGCTCAAAAGGGATATAGCAATCACTCAATTGGCATTTTCACTTTAAATGAATCTTTTCAATCATTTTTTAGAGAAAAATTGCGTTTTTCTATGTTTGATATATTAATTGATAATCTTTTAGATGGAAAAAGCAGGAATCCAGAGTTATTATCTCCCAAAGAATATAACGACATGATATTATAGGCGGATTGAGTACGATTCTATGTTTGGTCATAATGAAAATTCAAATATAACATAGAACATGCATTAAAACAGTTTGAAAGCGATACCATAGTTGAGTATTTTCGCAAAGAAAATTTGAGCAACTATACGGACAGTAAAGCTTAATTTTTTGGAGGTATATTTAAATGGTTGTTTTTGAAAATTTATTAATTATATTTATCTCAGTTATTTATGCTTTATCGCTATCTTATATTGTAGAATTGAATTTTAAAATTAACAAGACAGTAAAAAGCAGTATTGAGTTAGTCCTTGCTATGGCATGTCTTACGAGTATTTATTTTACATCTGATGCTCTTGGAGCATTAAAATATGTTAAATACTCAAGCTATATTTTAATGATTTTGATTTTATATGGAATGCCACTAATTATAAAATTCAAAAAAAGACAAAGTCAAATCCAAACAGAAGATAATAAAACCGAATAGTTTAATTATTCAGTGGTAAGCTATTATAAATACATAAAACACCAACTCGCTAAGAGTTGGTGTTTTATGTTGTGATATTTTTGCTTTTTATTGATTATGCTTTAGTTATTTCGTATTTGCCCATGATGTATTCATCGATGGCTTTGGCGGATGCTTTGCCTGCGCCCATGGCGAGGATGACGGTGGCTGCGCCTGTTACTGCGTCGCCGCCTGCGAATACGCCTTCGCGTGAGGTTTTGCCGTTTGCGTCTGCTATTATGCCTCCCCAAGAATGAGTATCAAGTCCTTCGGTGGTTGATTTGATTAATGGATTAGGGGATGTGCCAAGCGCCATTATTACGCAGTCAACATCAAGTACA
>JAFQAM010000102.1 GCA_017416885.1 Clostridia bacterium
CACAGGGCTATGAGGGTACAAGATGTACAATGTGTGGTGATGTTAAGGTATCTAAGTATTATCCTTATGATCCGTCAACTCACGATTATACATACGACCAAAAGAACAGCCTTGAAAACATTTGCGAATACGATTATCATATTATCGGCGTTTGCAGATGCGGCGAAAGCGATCCAAATCCACAAAACTGGATATTTATGCCTAAGACAGTCGATCATATCTGGGACGAGGCTCATCCTCTTGCACATGTGCCTGCTACCTGTGGCGAGGACGGATATACAACAGTTAACTGCTCATACTGCGGTTATGTGGTTGATATTATCCACAAGGCGACAGGCAAGCATACAATGGTAACCGATAACAAGAATACTATCCCTGCAACATGCGCAAATAAGGGTACTATGGTTTGGGTATGCGATACCTGTGGCGAGATAAAGGAAAGATCTGTTCCCGAGGATAAGGACAATCACGAATGGGAAAAGGACGAAAAGGGCGCGCTTGTCTGGACTGTAAGAGTTGCCGCAACCGCTGAAAAGGCAGGTACTGCGCAGAATAAGTGCGTAGGCTGTGGCAAAATTCAGACAAAGGGTATTCCTGTAACAAGTGAGCAAACAAAGGGCATTTCCACTCTTGTGCTTGTTCTGTTAATCGTCGGCGGAGCTATATTGGTTCTTGGCGGTGTTGGTATTACGCTTTACTACACTGTATTCAAGAAAAACGCTTCATCAGGATATAAATATAAATTTAATACTCTTGGAAAGAAATAACATAAAAGCAACCGATTTTTCGGTTGCTTTTGTGTTATTTCAGGGGGTAGGATGTAGGGTGTAGTCCTCTCATTTTGCGAAGCAAAATATATCGAATTTCGCTTGCGAAATATATCGAAGCCGTAGGCTATATCGAATTTGCGAAGCAAATATATCGACTTGCGTAGCAAGGAATTATCTCTGCTTTAAATGAACCGGCCTTGCGACATTATGGTGTATTAGGACTTGAAAGAAGCGGAATAATATGCTACAATAAATATATATCCCATTTTAAGGAGAAAACTATGATAACCTTTGAGGAAATACGCGGTAATGAAAAAATCAGAGCTTTTATAAAGGAAGCATACAACAGCTTAAAAGCCATAGGCTATACAGAGCACGGCTTTGCCCATGTGGGCTTGGTGGCAGAGAGAGCGGGATATGTTTTAAAGGAGCTTGGATATGCTGACAGAGATATCGAGCTTTGCAAAATTGCCGCATTTATGCACGATATTGGCAATATTGTAAACAGACGCGACCACGCGCAAAGCGGCGCTATAATCGCATTCAGACTGCTTGACAATATGGGAATGGATGCTGACGAAATTGCCAAGGTGGTTACCGCTATCGGAAATCACGACGAGGGCACAGGAGGAGCTGTAAATCCAATTGCGGCAGCTCTTATTTTAGGTGATAAAACAGATGTGCGCTGTTCCCGCGTTTCTGAAACAGACCAAACAAGATTTGATGTGCACGATACGGTTAATTACTCCGTAATAAGCTCCGAGCTCGCTTTTAACAAAAGCAAAACCGAGCTTACTCTGTCGCTTGAAATTGACACGGATATCAGCTCGGTTATGGACTATTTTGAAATTTTCCTTGAAAGAATGGTTATGTGCAAAAAAGCGTCGGCTTATTTGGGAGTAACATTTGCGCTGACGGTTAACGGGCAAAAAATTGCATAGCTATTTTTCAGTGGTTAGTGGTCAGTGGTTAGTGGTCAGCCGTCAGTGGTCAGCAGATTTGCTTTTATATGACTTTAATATAAATCCCAAGCAAACTAAATTGCTTGGGATTGTTTTTTAATGAATTACGCATAAATTGAAGCGTTGCTAAATGAATTGTCGCTTTGAAATATTAATGCGCCGTTGGTGCGTGCTGGCGGCTGGCGGCTGACGGCTGGCGGCTGACGGCTGACGGCTGACGGCTGACGGCTGACGGCTGACGGCTGACGGCTAATATGTGCTTCGCAATTTCGATATATTTCGCTTTGCAAAATGAGAACTAAACAAGATACTCATTTTCAAGCTCGCCAATATAGTCGACAAGCTCCTTATCCTCAATTAAATGCTTATACTTAGCTATGTAGCGTCTAAGGGCGTCCTTGTTAATTTCTCGGGGCTGTTTATTTAGCTTATTTAGTAGGTTATCCGAGGTGATTTTTTGGACTGCCTCGTCGCTCAGCTTAATACCCTTAATCATATGGTCATCAAATGAGGAAATTGTCTCATCGGTGGCAAGGAAGCGGTAAACTCTATCGCAAAGCCAAATGCCTGACTCTAAGTGAGGTGTATAGTCCATATCGGTGCCAAAAATAATTCTGTCCTGATATTTTTCAAAGAAGCTTTTAAAGTAATCGTAGCGCTTATTAAAGCCGATATACATTTCTCCGCCCGGTGTTATATCCACATTGAAATTCTTATATTTTTCAAACATATCCTCTAATTTTTCAGGATTTTCAGAGAGGAAAAAGAAATGCGCTAAGCAGAGATTTAAGCTTGGATGCTTCTTTAAAACATTGTCGATTTGGTTATATATATCGGTATAGTGGGGATATTTATCGTTGTCTCCGTAATACCAGCCTCTTGCAATATTTGATTCTGTTGCATCAGTCCAAAAGCTTTGAGGATCAACTGCGTGCATAAGAAGATATGTGCCCTCTTTTTCCATTTTCTTAAATGCTTCCTCAAAGAAATCGCTATCAAGCGGTTTATTCACCTTTGCATAAAGATTAGGCTTGCCCTCAAGCATTTTTATACCGTCAAAGCCTATTTCGTTAAGCTCGTCAAGCTGAGTTACAAGTGACATATCACTCATTTCATCCTCGTTGGCAGGATATGACGGATAGATAAAACCACCGTATGCGAAGGTATCCTTATTTGCAAGCTTATAAAAAGCGCACATAATATTATTGCTTACATCTCTTGGCACAGGGATTGGATTGCCTGAGGGGAGTGATGCAAGCGCGATATATTTAAGTCCGCACACCTTCCTGTATTCCTCAAGGCCGTGAATAAATGTTTCTCCCTTTTCTTTTAGATACCATCTATGCATATGAATATGTCCATCAAACGGATTTTTCACCGTTGGAAACGGAATGTCTAAATATTTTCCCATAATTTGCTCCTTAAATATTACATTTATTATATTTTATCACGGTGAAATAAAAATTTCAATATATATATATAAATAACCTCTGCGTTTAACAGAGGTTATTGTATTATATTAGATTGTATCCAAATTAAATTTAGCGCTCACCCTTGCGCCTGTCTCATCGTGGGCTTCTAACTCAATGGTGTGTAGCGCATTGATTGAAAGCTTACAGGAAATTATTTCGTTATCCTGCGCCTCCTTTGGAAGATCCAAGCAAATATGACCGATCAGCTTTTCATTCTTTGCGCTATTGTACGGAAAAACCTCATCGGCGCATTCAGATTCATAAACAGCTAACCGAACGCCCTTTGTGCCCTTGGTAATCATAAAGCCACTGCTTTCACAGGTGATTGGATATCTTGCGCCCTTGGTTATGATATTTCTTATGGCGAGCTGAGTTGAGTTGACTCCTCTTCTGCCTCTTATACCGTACGAGAAGGGAACGAAGTCGAAGCCGTTTATAATTCTGTTTGCATATATTGCCGTACCGCTGCATACTGCGTATTCGGGTTTAAACAGCTTAACATTGCACTGTGGGAAACGCCCCTCTATTCCGTTCTTTACCTGTGGCATATTTGAGCTTCCGCCTACGCAGATAATTTCCTTAATGCTACCCACAACAGAGGGATTTCTGTTATAAATTTCCTCAAGCTTATCAAGTGTTTTTTCAAGCAGGTCTATTGTAAGCTCTTCAAATTGGTCTCTTGTGATTTTAATATCATATCTATCGAAGCCAATATTAATTCTCATCGTTGCTTCGCTTCTGTTGCTGAGAGCAATCTTAGCGTTTGATACTCTTTTTCTTATTTCCTCTAAGTATGCCTGATTATTTCTGAGTCCAAGGTCCTTGCCTGCTTTTGCGTTGATTTTTTCAATTGCATAATCAACAAGGACATTATCCCAATCTCTGCCGCCAACCTTAACCATATCGCTGTCAACTACTTTAAATTCTGCAGGATCTCGTTTGTCAACGGTGACAATGGCTAAATCGCAGGTACCGCCGCCTAAGTCAAACACAAGAATATTTGTTCCGTCCGGCTGTGGACTTGTGTGATAATAAGAAAGCGCCGCCGCTGCAGGCTCCTTGATTGTGCCTAAAATTTTTATGGGATTTTCAGCACCGATACAGTTTTTTGCAGCCTCGCACAGAAGATTGATCTCCTGCATTGTAAACTTTGCAGGATGGGAAATCACCATTCCGTCAATTGTAAAGCCCGGAACATTTGCTTGTCCTGAGGAATCCGCCTGCTCAATAACCGCTCTGTATATGCTTTTTATAATATCGCTTGCTGAGAATTTTTTACCGTCAAGAGTAAAGCTTTCCTTCAGTCGCATTTTAACATCGCGTACTAAATTCTGAGCATATACACCCTGGGCTGCCTCCTCGGCAAATATTCCAACCTGCTCTGATTGGTCGCTATCGTAATAAAAAACCGACGGTATTCCGTACATACCTGCCGAAACAAGAGGCAATGTGTGTCCGTTATGGAAAATGGCAGACTGTGAAAACGATGTGCCTAAATCTACGCCTATATACATATTTCAAATTCCTTTCTGATGCTGCTTTGCGCGCTTGCGCTGTTTCACTCTTATTATACTACTGTGATATAGCTTTTCTCTGACATTTTTCCAACATTAAGTATTATACTACCGCGTCATTATTCAGCATAACCTGCGCCGCTATTTTATTTCCCCTATTATCGTAAACCTCAACATCAATGATATCCAGGCTTGAAATAGTTAATTTGCAGGTGATGCTATCCTTCGCTGTTATGCCGTCAGGCGTTTCCAGGATAATTGAGCCAATTATTCGTTCATTCATTCCTATATCGCAAAGATATGTATCGTCAGTACATTCCGACTCGCATATATCTATTTTTACCGCTGTTGCTTCTCCCTTTGGCGCAAAATCCATAAACGCGCCTGATACGGGAATTTCGCTTCCTCTTTTAAGCAGATTTTTAACCAAATATTCATTAGACGCTAAGCTTTTTTTACATCTTATTCCGTATGAGAACGGAAGCATATCCGTAAGCACGCTCATTTTTGTATGCTCTGTTAAAAGTATGCTTGTGATTTTTTTAGGAGGCTGTATGATTCCGTCCTGCGAGCTTTTTTGTACAAGGCTTTGGGACGCGCCGTTATTTTCTGTATCGTAACCGAGCTCCTTCATTTTTTCCATCACCTTGTGAGCATAAATAGCCGAGCCGTTTACTACTGCATATTCGGGCATATATACTCTTACCTCACAGTCTCCGAACCTCTCCTCGAGCGCCTCTCTGACCTGAGTCATATTTGAGCTTCCGCCCACGCAGATAATTTCCTCAATATCTATATTGGATATATTTCTGTAATAAACATCCTCAAGCTTATTTACCGTTTCATCTAAAAGCTCTACCGTAATTTCCTCAAATAGCGCCCTTGAAATCGGAAGCTCAATGTTTTTTATTTCTCCGTTCAATTCAAGATTGACTCTTACAGTTGTTTCTGCTCTTCTGCTAAGTCTGTGCTTTGCTGCAATTACCGCGTCGTTAATGGTGTTAAGATTAGATATTTTGCCTCTTACATCAGTATAATTTCCTGTAAGCTGCTCAATTTTTTCGATAACATAATCACAAATAAGTCTGTCCCAATCACGGCCGCCTATTCTTACCATATCGCTGTCAATCACCTTGTATTCGGCATCCTCGCAGCAATCAGCGCAAACAAGCGCTACATCACAGGTTCCTCCTCCAAGGTCATATACTAATACGCCTGAGCCGTTTTTTGGCTTGTAGGATTTTTCATAATAGTAGCTGAGGGCAGCCGCCACAGGCTCCTTGATTGTGCCTATTATATTCATATTTTTGCCCAAGCAAGCGCCTGCCGCTCTTGTTAATGTGTTTATCTCAGTCATACTGAATTTTGCAGGATGAGATATAACCATTCCGTCAATTTTGAAGCCATCAATGCTGGTGCTTCCGTTCACCTCGGCAAGAGTTAATACCTCCTTATAAATCGCCCTGATAATTTCCTCTGCGGTAAAATCCTTAGAGTCTAAGGTGAACTGCTTGCCGATTTTCATTTTAACATCGCGGACTATATTGCCGGCATTAATGCCCTGCGCGGAGCTTTTTGCCTCCTCGCCAATTATAGCGCCTTCTATTGAATCATAATAGAATACGGACTGTATGCCGTACATGCCGCCTGATAAAAGCGGCAGGGGTTGTCCGTTATGGAATACCGATGTTTGTGAAAATGATGTTCCGAAATCAACGCCTATATACATTTATATTTCCTCTTTTCTGATGTCTTAATTAAGCTTAAAGCTCGCTTGAATGCTATCTCCCTTGTTATCGTGCGCTTCAAGCTTGATTGTGTCCAAGCCTGTAATAGTCAATGTACATTTTACTCTGTCGCTTTCTCTTACGCCCTTTGGTATATCAAGCTGAATTTTGCCTACTACTCTTTCGTTAGCCGCGCCGTTTAACGGATAGGTATTATCCAAGCATTCCGACTCATAAACCTCTATTTGCACCGATGTTCCGCTTCCTGCTATTTTGAATTTATCATAGCTGCTTGAAGCGGGAAGCCTGTCGCCTCTCTTAAGAATGTTCTGTATAACAAACTCATCTGTATCTCTGCTTTTTCTGCAACGAACGCCATAGGAAAACGGTAAAATATCATTTAAAATTTCGCGCATAACAAGCTCCGTTGTTTCCTTCACAACAGGATCAGAGCCGCCTGTGTAAATGCCGTAGTTTTCCTTTATCAGCTTATTCATTATTTTATTTGCAAAGATAGCCGCGCCGCTGACAGTGGCATACTCCGGCTTATAAAGCCTGATTACACAATTTGAAAAGCGGTTTTCAATCGCTTCCTTGATTTGCGGCATATTTGAGCTTCCGCCTACGCAAATAATTTCCTTGATTTTTAAATTTTGGCAATTTCTTGAATATACCTCGCTCAGCTTATCCATTACGCTGTTCAAAAGCTCTGCGGTTAACATTTCAAAATCTTCCCTTTTAATTGCAATTCCCTTGGCTAAGTCGGGATAGGAATAAAGCGACGGGATTGACGGTCTTATTGCGGTTGCATCTCTTTTAGATAGCATATGCTTGGTAAGAATAACCGCTTTTTTCAGCTCATTTTCCATATTATCGTTACCAATAACATTAATAGCGCCATTTGTTGCCTCGGCTATTTTTCCGACTGCGTAATCAAAAAGCGCCTTATCCCAATCTCGTCCGCCTATTCGCTCCATATCGCTGTCAACTACTGTATATTCTGCATCGTCCTGCTTATTAACCTGAACCAACGCCACATCGCAGGTTCCTCCGCCGAGGTCAAAAACAAGAATGCCGTCGCCGTCATCAAAGCGATCCCTTGTGTCCTTATAATATGCAATTGCGGCAGCAACAGGCTCCTTCAGCGCGCCCACAACAAGCAGCGGATTTTTGGGATCAATGCAATTTCTCGCAGACTCGCATAAGGCGTTTACTTCCTTCATATTGAATTTTGCAGGATGGGTAATTACGATACCGTCAACCTTGAAATCCATTATATTCTTTTCTCCCTCATCCTGAGCATATTCAACTGTGGCTCTGTAAATTTTCCTTACGATTTCCTTTGCTGAAAACACCCTGTCATCCAGAGTGAAGCTTTGGTCAAGCTTCATTTTTACTTCTCTAACGATATTTTTCGCGTTTATGCCCTGAGCCAAATCCTCCGCCTCATCGCCTACTATTTCTCCCGATGCGGAATCATAGTAAAACACTGACGGCACGCCATATACACCTGCTGAAACCAAGGGTAATACATTATTGTTATTATCAACTGCTACCTGTGAAAAGGATGTGCCAAAGTCAATTCCTATATACATATTCTGTCTCCTGAGCTATTATTCGTCTTTTCCTTCATCCGCATTGATTGTCTCGCCGCTGCCTATTTCAACCTCTTCCTTCACCTTAACAACATCGCCCCACATAAAGCCCTTCTTTAAGCTTCTTGTTACATATGAGGCTCTTGGATCATAGTTATAGCTTTGTGTTTTTGCCCTGTGTATTCTCACATCAAGCTTTTCGCCTACCGGTGTTTCAAACGAGGTCAAGCCGTAGTCCTCAAGACAGCATTCAATTACCTCCTGGAACATTAAAAGTCTGTTTAAAACATCGTATTTCGGTATCATATCATCATTATGACCGTAAAGATATGCGTTATAGGTTGCCGAAACCTGATCGTAAATTTGTGAAAATTGGCTTAATGCGTTCTCGGTGGATTTATATTCAATCTCACTTGCGATATCGTTCAGTCTGCCTGTTATATCGCTCACTGTGTCGTTAATTCTGTCAGAAATTAATACAAGAGCATTTTCGACGCTGTTAAAGCTTGATGAAGTATTGTCCAATGCCTGCTTAATTTTTTCAATACTTGATCTTGTAGTGACAACCTCTTTTCTCACATTGGCTCTGTCTGTTTTCACAAATGCGCCTATGGCTTTTTTATTCTTTCTTACAAAGCTTACATAGTCCTCTAAATATTCGGCTGCGCCATTCTCCGCGCTTTTTAACAGCTTGCCTGCGCTTGATTTTGCTTCATTGATTATAGCGTCTGCCTTTTCTTGAGCCTCACGAATTATTTTTTCGGCTTCCTTTTCTGCGTTTTCTATAATTTCCTGAGCATTATTTTTCGCCTCTACCCCGTATTCAACCTCAAAATCCGCATTGTCCTCAGCTTCTTTTGCTGCTTCGCTTTCATCCTCAGCTTCATCATTATCATCCGCTTCGTCATCATCCGCTTCGTCATCATCCGCTTCGTCACCGATTTCATCCTCAGCTTCCGAAATTTCATCCTCAGCTTCACTTTCGGCGTTTTCTTCGGTATTCTCTTCAGCCTCTTTTTCATCCTCGACCTTGACTTCTTTTTCTTCGGCTTCTGCTTTTGGTTCAATCTTAGTCTCTGCCTCTTCTATTGCCGTTTTCTCGGACTCAGGCTTGTTGTTTTCCTCAGCTGCGGTATCTTTTTCTTTATTTTCAGCCACATTATCCTGCGCATTCATTTCGGTTTTTTTCCCTTCAAGAATTTCTTTTTTTCGGTAGCCTATCATTTTATCAATCTTTTTGATAAGATCCACGCACTCTCTCTCTCCGGGCATATTTCTCGCTCTGTGCAGACTCATTGACATACTCACAAACCGTCTGTAAGGATTGCCCGTAAAGTTGCCGTTTGTCAAATAATACTCGTGGACCAGAGACAGCCACATATAAAGCTCCTCAATTTTTAAGGTATTTTCACTGTTAAATACCTCATCATTGCTGATTTTTATATTTATAAGCTCGCCCTCAATTTGCTTGTTCAGTCCATAGCCGTTTACGCTACTGCTTATAAATGAGCTTTCCCCATATTTGTTAAGCTCACTAACAATAAGCATGGATATAAATTTCACCTCATCCTCGGTTATGCCCATTCCTCTTTTGCGAATACGGTCAATGCATGCGCAAAATACCTGCTTTGATGTCACTTCGTTCATATGCTCCTACCTCTTTAATCGGTTTCTGCCACAAAATCTATGGCTGACATTTTCAGCGCAGTCTTACCGTCTATAAGCAAGTCAAGCTGACTTCCCTTCATTAAGAATACGCTTGCACCGTTTACTACATTTATTATTTTACCATTTGGATGAGATAATGTAAAGCGAAATCCGCTAACATTTTTACATTTCATCATTTTTTCTGTCTTATTGTAGTCAATCACGCTTAAAATTATCTGTCCCCTACTGAATAATGAGGGGCAAGCATCATTTCCGTCCAATTGGCTTGCTACTATTTCTCCGCCCTTACCTGTTAAAAGCTTAAACTTAACAGAGTTGCATTTTTGCTTAACAGGAACTGTGACTGAAAAATCTGTTGCAGCTGCTCCGTTTCTTGGGCAAGGAGTAACCTTAAGAGATGCAATGCTTTTTCCGCAGAAAATACATTCCTTGTTTCCTGAATAGTTATATTTTCCGCATTTGCATTTAACCAATCCCTTTTCAAGCACGCTGTCAAATACTCTTATCCATTGCTTTTCACTTGGCCGTCTGTCTCTTGCCTCACCTAAAAGATGGTCGGAAAATACTGATAAAAACATATCTCTTATGGACTGCGGAAGTAAATCCCAATACACCGTCTGGATTTTCCACGATGATTTATGATCATCGGGAATATATTTTTCCGTTACATTTCTAATGGTGTTTGATTTATCCCTTTCATCAAAAGCAAACAGCGCTCTGTCCGCATAAGCAGCCTTGGCTGAAATAAAATCGTTATCGTCAAGCTGATTATCCATTAAATATTTTACAGTTTTCTTGCCCTCTAAGGGATAACCGCCAACCATTAAGCGATAAAAGAATGTAGCCATAGAAAAGCGGTCTGATACTGTATTAGGTGTTTCTGTGGTATAAACCTCGGGGGCAACATATTTAAGCGTGCCGAATATGGTTTTTACTCCGTCGGGAGCAATATTATCGCTGTCAATAATATACACATTATTGTTTTGTGAATCAAGATAAATATTTCCCTCGTTTACATCCTTATAGCATCTGCCGCTTGCGTGGATCCTGTCAAAAATTTCTGCGATTTTTATACAGATTTCCATAGTTGCTCTTGCATCAGGCTTATATTGCTCCGGCTTTTTCCAGGATTTAAAGATTGAGCCGCAGTGGGATGTGTCCTTGAACTCCATAATATAACCAAAGCCACCCTTACCCGGCACATTGCTAATCATATCCTTAGGTCCGATAAAGCTTGTCAGCTCCTTGCCGCCTACCGCCTTTAACGGTGTTTTAATAAGGTTGGCAATGTTCTTTTTTATGTTATTGTGAACAAGCATCAATTGAACATCGTTGGGATCAGGCTTAAAGTATTTAAATGCGTAGGTTTTGCCGTCTTCCTTACATACGGCTCTGAAAACTGCGCCTACACCGCCCTTGCCTAAGCGTTCAAATAGCTCATAATGCTTGCTTGTATCTGAAACTATTATACTTCCCATATTTTTACCTCTATAATTTTAAGGCTATTTATTAAAGCTCTTTTTTTCAATAAATATATATTCGTCGTTTCTTAAAAAGCCTCTTGTTTCAAATAGCTTGCCCTCTCTTAAAGGGACTCTTTCGCCCTTGCTTATGCGTACGCCTCTTGTGTCATACCATACCTCAGCGCCACAGTTTTCTAAATAAAGCTTGCCGTCAATTCTGCGCACAACGCCGATATAGCCCCCTGCAATTGGTGTTAAATACTTGCTTATGCCCACATTGTTGAAATCAATATCAAACACAGGGAAGGACGCATTCTGGCAAACAAGCTTGCCGTAAAGCGCATCAAAATACGACAGTATTCTTCTGTTATCGTAGGTTTTTCCCGCTACCTTTCTTTCAACAGCCTCGGGATAAAGAATAATTCTTTCCATTTCATTATCGTAAGCTATTAAATTATGTGATAGCTGCTGATTAAGAGCATAGCCCTGTCTATCAAGAATATCAATGCAATTTAAGATTTTTTCGTACAGGCTTAATGTTAGATATGAAGCATTTGGCGTTGTTTCACCCTGCTCGGCTATCATTCCGTATTGATAAAGCTTACCGATGCTTAAAAAGTCTGTATAATCATAAACATTAAAGAAATAGCCATCTCTTTCGTATCTGTCATATACCTCAAAAAATTTTACACCCTCAATTGATGGCTTTGTTATCTTTTTCTTGGATGCTACTGTGGTATATGAGCCATATTGATTTTTTGACGCATACACTGAAATATCGCCGATGCTTTCAATTATTGTGTAATCGTATTTCTCGCTGACAGCATTGTATCTTGCGTTTTTGCCTGTGTGGTCATATGATGTGTCAGTAGCTAAAATAACCGAGCAATCGTCATAGGTTTTGCTGCTGAATAAATCCTTATAGCCTTCATTTTCAATTGTGTAGCAAAACGGCTGATAAGGCTCGCCATACTCTAAGAAGCGTTTTTCGGCTTCCTTTGCATAATTATAAAGCTCATTGCCGTTTTCTAATGGATCGTAAATACCGTCGGTTGTTAAAAGCACTGATGAAAACTCGCTTCTTCTGTATCTTTCAACCGTAAAGCATTCTCTGAAGCCGTTATAATTCACAAGTGAGCGCGTTTTTGAGCTTTCCTTTGGTGAATGCTTTCTTAGCTTAATTGACTCGTACCGATTATACAAGATCACCTGTCCGTCGCCTAAGTTGCCTACAATAAAATAGTTATCGGTAATTACCGCAAGCATAAGCGTTGACGCATATTCAAAAATATCCTCGTGAGTGATTTTTGCGCCGTTATTTTCCTCGCTTATATGGTCTATTACAAATTGTCTCCATTTATCAAATATGCTTTTACGGAATGCCACAGATTGAAGTCTTGATACAAATAGCTCCTCGTTATCGCTTTTGGAGTCAATCAGCTTTACCGTTTCATATACCGCCTTACAAGCAAGCTTAGAGCCGATATCGCTTTTTGAGCAAGAGCCAACTCCGTCTGCTACCGCAAGAACAATGCCCTTGCTTACGCTTTTCGACAAGCAATAATCCTGACAGGGTGAATTACTGTCAATATGGCTTCTGCCCCTTCGCCTTGCCAAAAATACATTTATGCTTTCAAAGCCGTTATATTGATTTTTTGCGTATGATTCATATACCGATTTATCCTTGGCAATTTCAAGGTTCTTTTGCACCTCTAACTGATGTGTTTTTTTAGCCTCCTCTATGGTTTTGGCTCTTTCTATCTGTCTATATTCCTCTTCCTTTTCTATGGACAATTTAAAGCTTGTATTTGTTGCTAACAGCACAAATGCGCCCTCGTCCTTACAGGAATCCAATAGATAAGTTTTGCTTCCGTCCTCCTCGGTATAGATAAACGGATTGCCCATATTGTAGCCTCTTAAAAAGTCCTTTTCAAGCTGTCTTGTATATCTGTACAGCGACTTTACATCGGTAAGCAGGCAGCCAAGCTTATTTGAGGTCATTAATACGCCTGCGTAGTCGCTTCTTGAATATACCTCGTAGGACAGTAAAGCATCCTTCTCACCAAGCAACAGCTTGTTTTCAACTGTGGCAAATGCTTTCTGCCCCTCATACGCGTTATATAAAATGAAGCTTCCCATTCCAAGAGCTCCGAGAATAAAATAGCTCTCGGTCATCAGAACGAACATTACTGAGGTTGCATAATTATTTAAAATTTCATCCTCAAGCAACGATTCCGCCTCATATATTTCCTCGTTTAATTTTTCGATTTGCTCCTCGTTTTTTCTTCTGCTCAAATTAAAAAGCATAAAATCAGCCTCTTGATTTTTGCTTTCCAATTCTTTTCTTTCCTTCCTTTTGCGTGTAAGCTCCTTCTCGTGCTTAACAAGAACCAATTCCTTAAAAAGCTTATTTAATTGAGACGAGAATGTGTCGCTTGTGATTTTTTCCACGATTCGCTTTTCTGTTTCGTAAATCTGACTGTATAAATTAATCAGGCAACATACAGCCGTATATGCTAACCTTGCGCCGTCATTGCCGTATTTCGCTCCGTTTTTAGGCTCTGCTCCCACAAAAACCGCGCCGTTACCTATATCAACCGAGTCAACAAAAAGACCGCTTTTTTCGTCATAGCTGTTTTGATTATTGTCGCCCTGCTTTATTTTTTTGTAAACCTTAATATTATTTCTTGCTCTCCAGCTATTGGAATTATAATCAAAAGGATTAAAGCCTGAATCTTGATATCTCATTTTTCTCCTCATTAATGGCATACGAAATTATAAATTTCAAGCCGAATGCTAATTTTTATCTATAAAGCAGAAATGACGAAGCCCACCCTGCATCAAATGAGCTTCTGTGAGTTTCGTCCTTCTGTTTTTATCCCTTTTTGGATGTATTCTTAGTTATCGTCCCAGGATTCCTCTGTTTTGCCCGTGGTATCAATAATTACAGGCTCGTCATCCTTATCCTGACGGACAAGCGTTGCTCCTGAGTCGTCGTTTTCCAGCGCTACTGCGCCTGTTTGTGTTGCGCTGTAAAGGCTGCTTACAGTTACATTCTGAATAACGCTCGCCACCTTTTCTACTGAATCAACACCGAATACAAAGGGGACATTTTCGTGCATACCTGTTTCGTCCTTGACATTTCCGCGGGATGCAAAATATTCAAGCTCCTGCGCGTTATAGTCCTGTACACCAACTGCAACACGGATAATCTTTTCCTTGCCTGAGCTTCCGCTCATTGCCTTTTTAAGCTTATCTGATGCTAACTCCGTTGCGTGTCTGTCGTTTGATTCGCCGTCTGTAATAAGAATTACAACAGGCTTCTTATTTCTTAAGCCGATATACTCTGTGCGAAGGGCTTTAAGTGACTCGCCAATAGCTCCCGCTGTATCTGTTCCGCCGTTGGCTGTCAGGTTTCTCCATTGCTTTGATGCGCTTTCGATTTCTACGCCCTTGTCTGCGCTGCCTATAATCCATTTAATGTCGGAGTTGAACTCCACAACTCTAACATAAATATCTGTTTCCTGCTTTAATGAAACATCAATAAGCGCGTTGAGTGTTTCATTCATACCGTAGTTTAATTGATTGATTCTTTCTCCGTACATAGAGCCTGATGTGTCAAGTAAGAAAATTACATTTGAGCAAATGCTTGTTACGCCCTTCTTGCCTTCTTCTAAAATAGTAGCCATTTTTGCCTCCTGAGCTTTGTGATTAATTATTCCGTTCTCTTACGGTAATTTCATTATATCACGGTAATTTTTCGGTCAATTTTGTTTTTTCCAATTTTTAATTATGATTAATAATTTGCATTATAATTTCACTTAAATCAGACATTTCATCTATTTTGTAAACAAGACTTGACATGTCGCTTTTGCCTAATTTAGCGGTGTTTCCAAGGTCAGCAAATTGATATAGCTCCGTTTCGCTATAATCCTTAACGCCAATTGCAACAAATACAATAGATTTATTTTCAATTTTATCAATCAGCTCTCTCGCCTCGCATATGGCATTAATAAAATCCCCGTGGTCACTGCTTTCGCCGTCTGTAACTAAAATTACAATGGTTTTGTCTGTCTTTCCTCGCTTAAGGTCGCTTTCAATTGCTTTATTACATAAGCGAAGAGCGTGAGCAGTGTCTGTCGCTCCCTTATGCGCAAGGTTTTGCCACATATTATATGCGGTTCTTGCATCAATGCTGTTTTCTATGCTTCCTATAAAGTATTTAGCTATATTATTAAAGCTAATCACTCTTACATTTGTTGAATCGCATTTTTCGCTTTCGCTTATACTGCATAGCGTTTCAAGCATAGTATTATTAAGCTGAATAATTCTTTCACCTCGCATTGAATTAGAGGTGTCAAGCAAAAATATTAATTCCATTTTTCTCTCTCTTTAAATTTAATGAGCCCATTCAATAAGCAGAGAATAATCGCCAAGATGATATTTATCTATTCTGTTATACCAGAAATAGTCAAGGGGCGTTATTCGGCTTCGTATCAGGCTTATTATTTCGTCTATTTCAAATCGCTTCGTTATGCGTATTTCCGTAAAATCCGTTTTTTTCTTTTCTTCGCTTTTTAAGTGAGCTATTAAATCCCTTGTTGAGGATACAATAGCTATTTCGCTTCGACTTTTTGGACAAGACGGAACATTGAACATTGTATCAATTATATGGTCGCGGCAAATTTCATAATCGGACAGATTGAAATACGCTCTTGAAAAGTATTTTATATTGCCCTGTCCGTCATATTCTACATTATTATAGGTAACATCAAGATGATAGCTTTCGCCGTCAACACGCACCATATTCCAGGCGTGGCGCTCAAGCTCGCCTGTTCTTGCGCCGGATTCTCCCACAACGATTATAGATTTTAGCTGAAGCATATCGGCTAAATACTTAAATGCTTTTGCAAAGCCCTCGCATACGCATTTTCCGTCAAGAAATGTACCAATTATGCTTTGTGCATTAAATTCCTTGCCCACCACTCTATCGTAAACGGCTGTTTTTCTTATTTCGTCATTCAGATATCTTTCCGTTTCAAGCTCGCTAAGTCCCTTTGCGCCCATGGCAATTGATTTGGCTTTTTGGTCAATTGCGGCTTTGATTTTTATAGCCTCGCTTGCTGACATAGTATATTTGATTTCAATTTGCGTGTGGAAAATGCCGATAATATATCGGTAGCTGTAAAAATCCACATAGAAAAAGTCGGGATAATCATAATTGACAGCCGCGTGAACTCTTTCAAGCTCCTTTTCGGTAATTTTGGGCACGGAAATATTATCCCTGCGCCTCGCTATGCCGTCAACTAAAATGTCGTACGCTTTTTGCTCCTTACTATTTAAAGTTGACCTATAATATCTCATATAAGCCATAAATACACCTCACTTTTATAGCTCGGCTACTTAATCCTAAAGATTGTTTATTTATCCTTAAAGATTGCTTAAATATCTTGTTCCTGTGTCGGGTAAAATCACAACTATTTGCTTGCCTTTATTTTCCTCGCGTTTTGCAACCTCAATTGCGCCGTAAAGCGCTGCTCCTGAGGATATACCGCAGAATATGCCCTCTTTCTTGGCAAGAAGTTTCATACATTCGTATGCGTCCTCATCCTTGACCTTAATTATTTCATCATATGATGAGGTATCAAGAACGGAAGGAATAAAGCCTGCGCCTATTCCCTGTAAGCCGTGCGCGCCCTTGCTCTCACCCGATAACACCGCAGAGGTGTATGGCTCAATAGCAACCACCTTAACGCTTGGCTTTTGCTCCTTCAGGAATTTTGATGTGCCCGTGATAGTTCCGCCTGTGCCTACTCCGCATACTAAAATGTCGATTTTGCCGTCAGTATCCTTAAAAATCTCAGGACCTGTGGTTAAATAGTGTGCTTCGGGATTTGACATATTTTCAAATTGACCTGCAATAATGCTTCCCTTAATTGATTTTTGGATTTCGTTTGCTTTATCAATTGCGCCTTGCATACCAAGAGTGCCGTCAGTTAAAATAACCTCAGCGCCATATGCTTGCATAAGCAAAATGCGTTCTCTTGACATATTGTCGGGCATTACGATTTTAAGCTTGTAGCCTCTTTGTGCAGATACAAGTGCAAGTCCAATTCCTGTGTTTCCTGAGGTTGGCTCGATAATTACAGTGTCCTTATTTAAAAGTCCGCTTTTTTCGTAGTCCTCAATCATTTTAAGAGCAACTCTATCCTTAATAGAGCCACCCGGGCTTACACACTCTGCCTTTACAATTATATCACCGTATAATAATAGCTCCTTCTTAATATTTCCAAGTCTTATTAACGGTGTATTGCCGATTACCTCGGTTACATTTTCAAATATCATCTCATTACTCCTGTTTTCTTATTTTCCCTTGCTAAAATATATTGACACACACAGTGTGCTTTATTTGTTAGATTTGAATGAATTGCTTCGCAATCATGAAATGCGCCTATTGTGCATTGCTGACTGCTGGCGGCTGACAGCTAACGGCTAATTCTCAACGCATTAGTCACAACAAAAAGACTTGAAAAGCTCATTGCGAGCGCGCCAAGCATTGGGCTAAGCTCTAAGCCAA
>JAFQAM010000012.1 GCA_017416885.1 Clostridia bacterium
GAGGATGAGTCCTTATAACTACCGATTTACCTGCCATTGCGCGTGTAGGCGCATATCCGTCAATCAGTGAATATCCGTTTCCTTCATAAGATATAGTGTATGAATTCCAAAGAGCTTCTTCCTTTGGTCTAATCCATAATTTAATATCCTGCTTAGGCATTATGAAGCTGTACTCCCAATACTCATCTGTCACAGCAGTGCGCTGGATTTGTTTACCACCGTCAATCCAAAGCTCAATGTCTTCATTCTGCGGTTCTATCCGCACCGTTATTTCCTTGCCTGGCAAAGATAAGGTAGGTTGATTAGGTAATATCATTTCCGCAAGATTATATTTACCGCTATAGTAAGATTTAATATACTCTATGCTGTATGTAGGATATTTGTAGCCTTCCGAAACACTTTCCCCATAAACAGACATTATAGTGTTATAAACAAATTTTTTACCGTCAATTATAGCCTCGGATGCTTCTACGGCCTTTATATGAATGACATAGCAATCAATTTTGCCGTTTTCCTCGTTCATTGTACTGTTGCTATAAACGAAGTAATAGTCATCGGGTGTTTCGTTATTGCTGAAATGCCCATACTCTCCGTATAAGCCCTTGTCATGCGGTATAAATTCGTATGCTTTAGATTCGCCGTCCGCGAAAATAACCTCGCCGCGTGTTCCAAACTGCTTGAAGCTTTTACGGATTAAATAGCTATACACGCTTTCAAGGTACTCATTGAATTTATCCGTATCAGCGTTAAATAAAATTGTTTCGCTGTTCAAATTAATACAGTCAATATTCTTTGGAGCAGGCAAGCCTTCTACCATAAATTCTGAGAGCCTTTCGGAAGAAAAGAATTTAGCTTTTTCAAAAGCATTTCTGCGTTTTTTAATTGCTATGCTTGAAGGAATAGCTATTGCTGTAATAACAATAGCGGCAATTACTGTTACAATAATAATTCTCTTAATAAGCGCAGGATTGTTTTTAATTTTCTTGATAGCTCCTTCTGCTTTAATCTTCTTAACAAGCTTGATAATGGCATAAGTCAGAATAGGGAAGCCAACAGAAATAGATGCAATCAAGCACAGTATAGGCGTGTCAATGCCAAAGAAAATTCCTTGTATCAAGAATAATGTAAAACCAAGTGCAAGAATTATACCGCTAAGAATAAGGCCGTCTTTTTTCAGTAGTATAAAAAGTATGCCAAATGCCACAGCGAAAATGCCTATCCCAATCATATATGACATCACCGCGCCGAGTATAAGAGATAGACCGCCAAGTGAAATGAGTATAGCTCCTATGATTTTATATATAGGAATAATCTTTTCTACATAGACTACCTTAGGAGACATTTCCTCGCCGTTTGCAAGATATTCAACGCTAACACAAAAGATTTTTGCAAGCTGAATTAAGTTGCTTGTATCAGGCTCTGTTTGATCGTTTTCCCATTTTGAAACCGCTTGCCTTGAAACATCAAGAAGCTCCGCGATATATTCCTGTGATAAATTTTTTTCTTTACGGCATTTTGCAATACGCTCACCGATAGTCATAATAAAAACCTCCGTTGTTTATTCTATGAGAGGTGTAGCGCAAACCGCAACTGTTTACCTCACAGCAATATTTTACCATTAAAACCGCTAAAATACCACCAACTATCACGCAACTTTAGGTTGCATCGGGCTTTTTCTGCAAAAATATTAAGTCTTTTGGTAATTAAAGCCTGCGCATAAATTTATCGCAGGCTTTTTTTGTATTACTTAAATTCAAGATTGATAATGTTCATCGCAACATCAAGGTTAGTCAGTACAACCACACAACCGTCGCGCGCAATTCTCCAATTATTAGAGTTCTCGCCCTTTGCAAAATATTCAATGTTCAATTCTGCAAAATTGGTTGCCTGTTCCTCGGTTGCGAATGTGATAAATGTGCAAGACTTGGAATGGTCGCCGTTTTCAATCAAATCATACTGCTTA